>CALAOW010000085.1 GCA_937889395.1 uncultured Pseudomonadota bacterium
ATGGACGGGCGGCAACCGATGCATTCTTTCAGTCGCGCCCCACCTGCGCAACCCGGAGCCCCGGCCCTACGGTGCCTCGCCGTGCTGGAACAGGCGCATCAACTCCTCGAGCGTCGCCGGCGGCCTGCGCGCCGTCTCGAGCGTGTCGCGAACGTGATCGACCGACTTCATTCCGACCAGCGCCACGTCCACACCCGGCGTCGAGCGGGTGAACTGAATCGATCGCTGCGCATCGTTGGCGAAATCGCTGAACGCATTCGCGACGATTGGCGGCAGCCCGCGCGATAACTGCCCCTGCAGCAGCGTCGCGCTCGCCGAAACCGCGACTCCGAGCGCCTTCGCCGCCGCCAGCGTGATCGCGTTGCCGCCGTTCACAATTTGGTTCGATCGCGTGATAGCCTCCGGCATCGCGAGATTGTACGGCAGTTGGATTGCGCGAAAATGATGCGCGTCGCCGCCGACCTCGCGCGCGATTCGCATCAGCTCGTCGAGCGAGAGCCATCCGCGCTCCGTTTGCGCCGCCCGGTAGCCGTTCCACGTCGCGGTCCCGTACACGCCGATCTTTCCGTCGGCCACCGCGCGTTCCAGGAACTCGAAAATCGTCGCCATTCGCGCCAGGAACTCTTTGCGCTCGATGGCTTCGAGCTGGGTCTCGGGATTGTGGATGTAATAGATGTCGATCGTCTCGAGATTGAGGTTCTTGCGCGACAACTCCAGCATCGTGCCGATGTACTTCGGCGTCATGCAATGGGATCCGTCAACCAAATCGGCGGGCGCGACGATTCCCGTCTTTACGTAATGCTCTTCGAACCACGCGCGCGGATTGGCCGGCACGCCGCCGTCGAACGTGATGTAACCGCCCTTGGTCGCGACGACCACCTGCTCGCGCGCGATTTCGCCCTTTTCTTCCATTTCGGCAATCGCTTTGCCGATATTCCGTTCGCTGCGCTGGAAGCGGTAATTCACCGCGGTATCGATCAGATTGATTCCGCCGCGAAGACTCGCCTTGATCGCCGCTTCGTAGGCCCGATCGGTCTCGTCGTCGGGGTCGCCCAGGTATGTGCCGATTCCGATCGATGAAACCGACAGCCCGAGCACCGGCCGGAAATTTCCCGGCAGCTCCGGGAACCGGCCCGCGTATGCGGCCGTAGCTGCGGCGGTCGCGCGCCCCTTAAGCATCATGCCGTTTCTCCCGCGCGCCGTCGCGCGCCGAGTAAAATACCTCATCACCGTCGTCGTCGATGCGCCTGAAGAAATCGGCGGGAAGTTGTCTGTGCATGGTGAAATCCTGTTTTGAGGCGCTGTTGGCAGGTTACTTTTATCGTTAAATTTCAGCTACTTAGCGCAACTTTACGAGAATTTTGGGAGCATCGTTGACATCGTTCGAGCGCGGCATCTAAAGTAAAACACTTTTACAATACGTACTATGCCAATCTACCAAGTCGGAGAGCTTGTTCGCTGAAAAAAATGGTCCGACGCGACAAAACCAACTACCTCATCCAATCCGTCGCCCACGCGTTCGATGTGCTCGAACAGTTCTTCGGCGATGTCGATGAACTGGGAGTAACTGAACTTTCCAAGCGGCTCAAGCTGCATAAGAACAACGTCTTTCGAATCCTCGCGACGCTCGAAGCGCGCGGCTATATCGAACAAAACAAAGCCACCGAGAATTATCGCCTCGGCATCAAGTGTCTGCATCTCGGACGCCGTTACATCCATCATATGGGTCTGGTGAGGCAAGCGCGCCCCATCCTGGCCGATGTGGCCCGCAAATGCCGCGAGAGCGCTTACGTCGCGATCGTTCGGCGCGACGGCGTCGTCCCGCTGGAAGCGGCCGAGGCCGAAGATCGCGCCGTGCGCATCACGCCGCCCATCGGAATTACCCTGCCGCTTCATTGTACCGCAGCCGGCAAGGCGCATCTTGCCTTCGACGCCGAGGAGCAGCTCAAGTCGGCGCTGCCCGAGACGCTGCGCCGCTTCACCCCCAGCACGATTGTCGATCGCGCAATTCTGCTCGCGCAGCTCGAAGCGGTCGC
>CALAOW010000086.1 GCA_937889395.1 uncultured Pseudomonadota bacterium
GTGCCGAATCCACTACCCTTGGAAACGCCATGGATGCACCGATGATGAACGAGGTATTGCCCGATCTGCTCGAGGAGATGGTTTATATGCTCAAGCAGCAGGGTGCCGATCCGCTGGAATCCAGGTTGCGCGCTCTGAGAATCGAGTCGGTCTGCGACTGTGGCGACGAGAATTGCTCGAGCTTCGCGACCGCCGTCGAAGTCAAAGTCGCCAACTATGTCGAGCTGCAATCGATGGAAGGTCAGGTCATCATCGATCTGAACGCCGACGACGAGATCTGCTTCATCGAGGTGCTCGGCCGTCCCGACGTGAAGTACCTGCTCGAAGAATTTTACGACGCGCAGAGCTGACCCGGCGCGCGCCGCGCGACTCTAGCCCGCCGCGCGCTTTTGCGGCGCGACGCGAAACCGCTCGACGAATTCGATCACCTCGGCGGCGACGCGCTCTTTCTCGCTGTCCACGGTAATCACGTGGTAGCTCTCCTCGAGCTCGACCGCGCGTTTCTCGGGAGCGCCGAGATGTTTCATCACGTAGCCGACATTTTTGCGCATCGGGCACGTGTGATCGCGCCTGGCGTGCATCACCAGCGCCGGCTGCGTGATACGCGCCAGCATCGGCTTCACCAGCGCGCTTAAATCGAGCAGCTTCATCGGCGCCGACAAGGGCATCAGACGGCAGCTGGGATGGATCGACCGCGCAGCCGCATCGTGGATATCCGACTCACCCGGATTGAGCAGGTAGATCCGGTCCACCAACGAACCGAGTATCCCGCGCAGGCCCCGCAGCATGATGGTCGTTGAGGCCGGCAGAAAAAACCCCGGCGCAAGCATCGCGAGCCCCGCGACCGCCTCGCCCTGATCGGCGGCCAGCCGCGCCGCCAGCACAGCTCCCGCCGACAGTCCCACCACCACGTTCGGCTCGCCGAACTGGCGCAGCTCCTCCAGGCCGTTGACGACGCTTTCGTACCAGTTGTCGTAGCCCGCCGCCCCCAACTCCTCGGGGGTTGCGGCGTGACCCGCCAGCTTGACGCCTCGCACGCGTACGCCGCGCGCCGCCAGCCGCTCGCCGAGGTAGCGCATCTCGTATGGAGTCCCGGTCAGACCGTGGATCAGCAGCGCGCTCACACCCGCGCCGGGAAGGAAAAACTCGTGCGTATCGACGCCCGCTGAGTTACGCGACGCAGCCTCGGCGGAATCGGAAGAATCGGAACTCATCCCTGGCATTGCCGCGCGCCCGGCGCGCTCCTTCAGGTTGACGACCCGGCGGATGCGAGCTGGTCGGAGTCGATTTGTATCCTGGCCTGGTCTTTGAGTTGATCGAGGAAGCGCGTCCATGCCTGCGCGCGGCGCTGCTCGACGTATTCCTGCATGAACGATTTCTGCGCGCTCTTCCATTCGTCGTCGGCCGGCTCGGCGCGCGAGGCGACTTCGAGCAGGTAGGAATTGCCGCCATTCTCCATCACGCGATCGATCACGCCCGGAATTGCCGGCACCACCGCGGCGGCGTCGGTCACCTCGGGAAACTCACCGATACCGGGAACTCTATGGTCGGCGCGCAGAAACGGATCGACATTTTTAATCGCGAGCTTGTTGGCGGCTGCTGCTTTGTCAAAGTCGGCCGGGCTCTTGATCGTGGCGAGTATCTTATCCGCCTGCCGGCTCGCTTGGGCTTCGGCCGTCGAGCGAATCAGCGCCTCACGCACCTGCGGTTCGATCTCCTTGAGCGCGGGAATTCGCGACGGTTGTTTCGCCAGCAGTTTGATCACGTATGGCGCGCCCTTCTCCGGCACGATCGCCACCTGCCCCGCTTCGAGCTTGAACGCCGCCTCCATCAGTTCCCGGTCCCGCTCGGCGCCGCCCGCCGGTTCACCCTGCGCGAACAGCGGCGTCTCGACCGCGTCGATCCCCCGCTTCTTCGCAAGGTCCTGCAAACTGGCGCCCGCGAGCGCTGCCGTCAGGTCCTCCTGCGCCGCGGCGCGCCCGAGCTTCGCTCCGGCCTGTGTGCGCAGCTCGTCAATTATCTTTGGCTTCGCCTCGGCAATCGTGTCGGTATGCGCGGGCTTAAACTCCTCGAGCTTGACGACATGAAAGCCGAAGCGCGTCTCGGCCATCGCGATCTGTCCAGGCTTCATCGCGAACACCGCGTCTTCGAACGGTTTGACCATCTGGCCGCGGCCAAACGTCCCGAGGTCGCCGCCTTCGCTCTTGTTGGACGGATCGTCAGAATACTTCGCCGCCAGCTTTGCGAAGTCGCCCCCCGATTGCGCCTGCTTGAGCACGTCGAGCGCCTTGGTCTTCGCCGCGGTCTTCTCGTTGTCGGTCGCGCCCGCCGGCACCGCGATCAGGATGTGCCGGGCGTGAACCTGGTCGGGATGCGTGAAGCGGGTCTTGGCGTTGCGATTGTAGTAGCCCTGGATTTCCTTGTCGGGCGGCGTGTACTTGGCGGCCAGCACCAGCGGCTCATAGTGGACGTAGGTCAGCTTGACGCGCTCGGGCTCGCGGAATTGCTCCGCGTTCTTTTTGTAGTAGTCGGCGATCTGACTTTCGGTAGGCGAGATCTTTGCGGTGAAATCGCTGAAGGATATCTCGGCGTAGCGCAATCCGATCCGTTCGTTGCGAAGATTGTAGGCGTGGCGCGCCTCGTCGTCGCTCACCTGCACGCCGGTGTCGATCATTTTGCGCAGCGTGTCGGCGATCATGCGGTCGCGCTCAGCGGTTTCGTACTCACTGGGCTGCAGATTGTTGTTGCGCAGCACGTCCTGGTAAGTATCGAAGTCGAACTGGCCGTCGCGCTGAAAAACAGGCTCCTTGGCGATTTTATCCTGCAGGGCCTCGTCGCTGATGCTGATGCCGAGATGGCGCGCCTCCTCGCCGATCAGTTGTTGCTCGATCAACCTGTCCACCGCTTCCTGGCGAATATTGATGGTCTTGAGCATCGTCGGCGCGGCGGCGCCGTACATCTGTTGCACGGCCTGGCGGAGTTGGGTGGCTTCGCGATCGACTTGGTCGCCAAGTATTTGCCGGCCATTGACGGTCGCGATGGGATGGACGGTGTTGAATAATCCACCGCCACCGAAACCCCAAAACGCCATGATAAGCGCCAGGAAGGCGAACGTGATTTGCACTTGCCACGAGTACTGGTAACGGCGGATTCCTTCTAACATTGTCGCGATATCATACTTGACCGCCTTTTCCATGCGCAATTGCGCCCGGTTACTTGCCTGCGCCGCCCGTCCTCTGTTAGCTTGTCGCGCAGGGCAATCGGACGGGACCCAAACGTCTCCGCCAGGCAATTCTTCAACATTTGGGCCGCGTCTTGGGGTGGTTTTCGGGTCGGGTCTTTAGTACCGGCATCCAGGCCTGAACCGGGCAGGCAAGGGGCAAAATTCGTGATTCTCAATTCGATTTTCGGTTGGTTCTCCAACGATCTCGCGATCGATCTTGGCACCGCCAACACGCTCATCTACGTCAAGGGCGAAGGCATCGTTTGCAACGAGCCCTCGGTCGTCGCGGTGCAGAAAGATTCGCGCGGCTCGCGGCGCGTTCTGGCTATAGGCTCCGAGGCGAAAAAAATGCTCGGCCGCACGCCGGGCTCGATCGTCGCCATCCGGCCTCTCAAAGACGGCGTGATTGCCGACTTCGAGATCACCGAGAACATGCTGCGCTACTTCATCCAGAAGATTCACACGGGCAAGACGCTGGTGCGTCCGCGCCCGCGCATCGTCATCTGCGTGCCGTTCGGAATCACCGCAGTCGAGAAACGCGCGGTGCGCGAATCGGCCGAGTCGGCCGGCGCGCGCGAGGTCTATCTGATCGAGGAGCCGATGGCGGCCGCGATTGGCGCCGGCCTTCCCATCACCGAGCCGACCGGCAACATGATCGTCGATATCGGCGGCGGCACCACCGAGGTCGCCGTGATCTCGCTGGCCGGTGTCGTCTTCTCGCGTTCGGTGCGTGTGGCGGGCGACAAGATGGACGAGTCGATCATCCAGCACATCAAGCGCAAGTACAATTTGTTGATCGGCGAGCGCACCGCCGAGTTGATCAAGATAACCATCGGTTCGGCCTACCCCGGCAACGAGATTCAGACCATGGAGATCAAGGGCCGCGACCTGGTCGCCGGCGTGCCCAAGATTATCGAGATCACCGACGAGGAGATTCGCGAGGCGCTGATGGAACCGGTGCGCCAGGTCGTCGAGTCGGTGCGCATCGCGCTCGAGCGCACGCCGCCGGAACTCGCCTCCGACATCGTCGACAAGGGAATAGTGCTGGCGGGAGGAGGCGCCCTGCTGCGCAACCTCGACGTATTGCTGCGCGAGGAGACCGGACTTCCGGTGACGCTGGCCGACGATCCGCTGACCGCGGTCGTGATGGGTGCGGGCAAGGTGTTGGACGAACTGTCGCTGCTGCGCGACGTGACCGTTGACTGATCGACTCGCCGGATATCTCTCGAAACTTGAGCCGGCGCGTCGGGCCGTATTGACGTGAGACGCAGCTTCCTCTGGCGTAACCGCGTGCTGCTGACCAGCGGCGCGCTGCTCATTGTGTCGCTTCATCTGATCTCGACCGGAGTCCATCCCGGCGATCTCGCGGCGCGTCCGGAGTCCGCATTTCTGGAAATCATCAGTCCGATCGACGCTGCGTTTACCCGTTTCAGCGACGGCGCTTCATCGATCGTCAACGACTACCTCAACCTGGTTCACGTGCGCGAGGAAAACGCCCATCTGCGCAACGAGCTGGCGCGGGTCAAGGGCGATCGCGCGCGCCTGGTCGAGCTCGAGGTCGAAAATCGGCACCTCGGCGAAATGCTCGAACTCAAGGACGTGCTCGGCGCCAACGCAGTTGCCGCCAACGTGATCGGCAGCGACGCCACCGGCCTTTCACGCACCCTGATTCTCGCCTCGGGTTCGAGCGACGGACTTCGTCCCGGCATGGCCGTGCTCGCCAACCAGGGCGTGGTCGGCAAGATCATCGCCATCAGTCCGCACGCCTCGCGCGTGCTGTTGATCGACGACCACAACTCCGCGCTCGACGGTTTCGATCAACGCTCGCGCGCGCGCGGAATCGTCGCCGGGCTGGTCGATGATGGATTGATACTGAAGTACGCCGATCGCTCGCAGGACATCCGGGTCGGCGATAGTATCGTGACCTCGGGCCTCGATGGAATTTTCCCGCGTGGCCTGCTGGTCGGAACGATCAAAAGCGTGCACCGGGGAGGGCCGGGCTTGTTCCTTGGCGTAAGGATCGAACCGGCGGTTGATTTTCGCGAACTCGAACAGGTGCTGATCGTCACTCAACCGCCGCCCCACCTCGACGACGGGGCCAAGGACTGACGGATTTGCGCCTCACCCTGCTGTTCGCGGCGTTCGTGGTGCTGGGATTGGCGTTTGAATCCGCGGTCCCGCACCTGGTTTCTTTTCGCGCGCTGATTCCGAACCTGATCATCATACTGGTTGTCGATCTCGGCCTGCGCCATCATGGCGTCCTGCCCGCGATGCTGGCGTTCGCGATGGGCTACGCGACCGACGCACTGGCCGGCTCGCATCCCGGCCTCAACGCCTTCATGATGACGATGGTCTTCCTGGTGAGCTACGAGATTTCGACCCGGCTGATGGTGGCCAACGCGATGGTCGGCGCGACCGTGGTGTTCTTCGGTGTGATCGCGACCGCGCTGGCCACCGTTGCCTTCGCCGATGGCTTCAACGCACTTTCCGACACCGGCTCGATGCTTGGGGGACTGACGCTCGAGGCCGCCATCTCCGCGATAGTCGCGCCGTTCATCTTTGCGATGCTGGCCGCAAGCAAGCGGATGGCGGGATTGCCTGGGAGAGCGGCGCGCGAATAGATTGAGAGTGGGAACCATCAGTGGCGAAGTTCCACATCCCTAAAAGCAACCGGCCCGTTCCGCTTCTGGAACCGCGAATCGCGGCGTTGACCGCCCTGATGTTTGCGGTTTTCGGGCTGGTCTCCGTGCGCCTGTACTACCTGCAGGTTCTGCATCATCAGGAAAATGTCGAGCTGGCGGATCGCAACCGGATCCGCATCCAACGCGTGCCCGCGCCGCGCGGGCTGGTTTTCGATCGCAATCACCGTCCGCTGGTCGATACGAAGCCGTCGTTCGACGCGCAGCTCGTGCCCGAGGATTCCGACAATCTTTCGCTCACGATTGAAAGGCTCGAGCGCTACACCGGCGGAGATCAAATCGCCGGCAAAATTTCCGACGCCGACGAGGCGGGCCGCCCGCCCTACGAGCCCGTCACCGTCGCCGAGCGTCTTGGATGGCAACAGGTGGTGGCGCTCGAGGCGCATCAGCTCGAGCTGCCCGGCGTCAGTCTCCAAATCACCCCCGCGCGGCATTACCTGTACGGCCAGCTCGCCGCGCATCTGCTCGGCTACGTCGGCGAGGTGACCAAGAACGATCTGATCCAGAAGGCCGACTACCGCATGGGCGACGAGATCGGAAAATTCGGCCTCGAGCGCGTGTGGGAGAGTTCTCTGCGCGGCGACGCCGGCGGACAGGAGATCGAAGTTGACGCCGTGGGGCGGCGCCTGCGCGTGCTCAAGGAAATTGCCGACAAGCCCGGCGAAAGCATCGTCATGACCATCGATCTCAATCTCCAGCAGGCCGCGGAGCAGGCGATGGCCGGGAAGAACGGCGCCTTCGTCGCGCTCGATCCGAGAAACGGCGACGTGCTCGCGATGGTTTCGCATCCAGCCTTCGACCCCGACATCTTTGGCGGCGGCGTGAAAGCGTCGGCGTGGCGCGAACTGACGACCGACCCGAACCATCCACTGCAAAATCGCGTCACCCAGGGAATTTATCCACCCGGCTCGACCTTCAAAATCGTCGATACGATAGCAGGACTCCAGGAAGGCACGCTGAATCCTGATACTGCCTACAATTGCCCCGGCGGATTGTGGTTCGGCGGACGCGAGTATCATTGCTGGCGCAAACAAGGCCACGGCACCGTCGAGCTGCACGATGCGATCGTGCGCTCATGCGACGTTTATTTTTACAACGTCGGAGAAAGGCTTGGCGTCGATCGGATTGCGAAATGGTCCAATCAGCTCGGACTCGGAATCAAGAGCGGCATCGATCTCGATCACGAGAATCCCGGCACCATCCCGTCGTCGGCGTGGAAGCAGAAGCGCTTCCACGAGCGATGGTATCCCGCGGAAACGCTCTCGGTCGCCATCGGCCAGGGTTACGTCGCGACCACGCCGCTCCAGATGGCGCAGGTCGCCGCCCAGGTCGCCAACGGCGGCATCCGCTATCGGCCGCAATTCGTCAAGTACGTCGAGGGACTCGACGGCAATATCGCCAAGTCGTATCCGCCGGCGATCGAGAACCGAATCAAGATCGATCCGGACGACCTCGAAGTCGTCAAGGACGCGATGGCCGACGTCGTCAACGGCGCCGGCGGCACCGCGCACAAAGCCCATCTCGACGATGTCATCGTATGCGGCAAAACCGGCACGGCCCAGGTCGTCGGCAGCAGCGCTCCGGTCGGCGAGAGCGAGGCAGATGACAAGACGCCCGACCAGTTCAAGGACCACGCATGGTTCATCGCGTTCGCGCCAAAGGATCATCCGACCATCGCCGCAGCCTGCATCATCGAGCACGGCGGTCATGGCGGCAGCGCGTCGGCGCCGGTGATTCACGACGTCTTCCAGCGCTACTTCCAGCTCAATCCTCCCCCGCCCAAACCTGAAATAGCGCGCGTGCTCGAAGACGCCTCGCCATCTCAATGACAGGAGTGCGGCCCTGATGGCGGGCGGCGATCGCAGATTCATACTTCATTTCGACTGGACGCTGTTCATCCTGGTTTTTGCGTTGGCCGGAATCGGGCTGGTCAGCGTCATCAGCGCGTCGTACGCGGGTGCGCATCGCACGTGGGACCCTCTGGTAATTCGCCAG
Organism: uncultured Pseudomonadota bacterium; assembly: GCA_937889395.1. GTDB lineage: Bacteria > Desulfobacterota > Binatia > Binatales > Binataceae > Binatus. The sequence goes on from CALAOW010000086.1 coordinate 7,918, forward strand.
TTGATTTGGATCGCGGGGGGCACAGTCGCGATGCTCATCGCGGTCCTTGTCGACTATCGAACTCTGCAGGCCTACGCCTACCCATTTTATGTGGTGGTGATCGGACTCCTGATCGCCGTAATGATCTCCGGCCACGCCACCGGTGGATCGCGCCGATGGATCAATCTGGGCGCCTTCCATCTCGAACCCTCCGAGCTGGCCAAGCTCGCCGTCGTGCTCGTGATGGTGCGTTATCTGCGTGAGGAGCCGCCGAAAGGGGGATGGGGCCTGCGCCATTTGATCATCCCGTTCATCCTGCTCGGCATCCCTGCGGCACTCGTGCTCAAGCAACCCGACCTTGGCACGGGACTGATACTCGTGCTGATCACCATTACGCTGGTTTTCGTGGGCGGCCTGAATTTGCGCACGATGCTGGTGCTGGCGATAGCCGCGATGCTCGCGGCTCCGCTGAGCTGGCACTATCTCAAGCCTTACCAGCGCCAGCGCATGGTCAGCTTCATCAATCCGCAGGCCGACCCGCTCGGCTCCGGCTACCACATCATCCAGTCTGAAATCGCGATCGGCGCCGGAGGCCCATTCGGCAAGGGATTTCTGAACGGTACGCAGGCGCGGCTGAATTTTCTGCCTGAGCAGAGCACCGATTTTATTTTCGCGGTTTTTGCCGAGGAGTTCGGTTTGGCAGGCGCCCTGCTTTTGTTGACATTGTACGCGAGCGTGATTGCGCGTGGCGCATGGATCGCCAGACACGCGCGCGACCGCTTCGGCGCGTTGCTCGCGGTCGGATTGACGGCGATCGTCTTCTGGCAGGTGGCGGTCAACATCGGGATGGCGACCGGGATGCTGCCGGTGGTGGGAATCACGTTGCCGTTGGTGAGTTACGGCGGCTCGTCGCTGATCGCGATGATGGCGGCGATGGGCATTCTGATCAGCATCAACACCCGCCGCTACCTGTTCTGAGTTTCTTCGATGAGGTAAAGCACGTGGCTCACAAGAAAAAGTTCACCGATCCGACCGACATCGAAATCATCGAAATTCATGCCCGCTTCGTCGAGGCGATGGAGAATGTCAGGCTCGAAACGATAAGCCCCGAGATGAAGCAGCGCTATTTGGCGATCATGAAATCGCTGACGGAAAAGCTCGCCATGCCGAGCAAGCCGCTGCACGAAATTCTGGGCGAGATGATGGCCGAGGCCGGTCCCATGATCTTCCAGGCGATGCAGCGCTAGCGAGTGCGGTTACGCTTCGAAGGCGTAGGCAGCCTCTTCATGCTCGCTGAGATCGAGTCCGACCTGCTCCGCTTCGGGCATCACGCGCAGTCCGACCAGTGCGTCCGTCACCTTCAGCAGAATCATGCTGCCGATGAACGAAAACGCCATGCTCGCGACGACGGCTGTCGCCTGTACGAATAGCTGGCGCGGATTTCCATAGAAGAGACCGTCGGCGCCAGCGGCGTTGACCAACACGCTGGCAAACAGCCCGGTCGCAAGCGCGCCCCATATTCCGCCGACCGCGTGCACGCCGACCACGTCGAGCGCATCGTCGTACCCGAACCGCGACTTCATCCGGACCGCGCTGTAGCAGAGCACGCCTGCGACTGCGCCGATGATTATCGCCGGGACGGGGCCGACGTACCCCGACGCCGGAGTTATTGCCACCAGGCCCGCCACCGCGCCGCTCGCCGCGCCCAGCACAGTTGGCTTGCCGCCGATCCACCATTCCGCCACCACCCACGTCAGCGCTGCGGCCGACGCGCCAAGATGAGTCGCGACGAATGCGGACACCGCCAGGCCGTTGGCGGCCAGCGAACTTCCCGCGTTGAACCCGAACCATCCGACCCACAGCAATCCCGCGCCGGTGACGGTCATCGTCAGGTTATGCGGCTGCATCGGCTCATGCGGGAAGCCGCGGCGCTTACCGACCATCAGCGCGGCGGCGAGTGCGGCGACGCCCGACGAGATGTGAACGACAGTGCCGCCGGCAAAATCGAGCGCGCCCATTTGGTGAATCCATCCGTCGACGCCCCATACCCAGTGCGCCAGCGGATCGTAAATCAGAGTGACCCAGAGGATGCTGAAAACCAGGAACCCCTTGAATGACATTCTCTCCGCGATCGCGCCGGTGATCAGTGCGGGCGTGATCACGGCAAACATGCACTGGTAAATCATGAACGCCTGATGCGGCACGGTCGCCGAATAGGCGGCATACGGCTGTGTGGCGCTGACGCCGCTCAGGCCAGCCCACGAAAGTGCGCCGACTAAAGCGCTACCGGGCGCGAACGCGAGGCTGTAGCCGAACAGCACCCATTGGATCGACACGATCGCGACCAGGATGAAGCTCTGCATCAACGTCGAGAGCACGTTCTTGCGCCGCACCATCCCGCCGTAAAAGAGCGCGAGTCCCGGAATCGTCATCATCAGAACCAGCGCGGACGAGAGCAGCAGCCATGCGGTGTCGGCGCCTTCGATTTTTGGCGCGGCGGGAACTTCCGCGGCCGCCGGCGACGCGAACGCCAGACACAATGCCACGCACAGCACGATAGGGTTGCGAGCGAGCGAGCGGATTGATTTCGGAACCATCTTCGACCCCTCCAGGCTTGCTAGAGCCTTGGCGATCAGCTTTTGCAGCTCTCAGTTGCGAGTGAACCTGCCTGACTTTTCCGAAAAAAACAACTTTTCATTTTGCAATGCGGATTGTGCGCAAAAAAAGAGGCGGCTCGGATGAACCGCCTCTTCGCGAGCATCGGGTTGGATGATTCTCAGCCCTTGGGGAGTAACAGGATGCGCTCGCCGATCATGTTCTTCTGCACCGGCGAGGTGCCACCCGCGATCGTCAGCGACTCCGAGTACAGAATCCGGCGCATCCAGTCACCCTCCGGCGCGAACGGCGTATGGCCCTCGATCAGTGCGTACTCGCCGAGCAGCCGGGTGATGAACTTGGTCATCCGCTGTCCCAAGTCGGTCGAGAGCAGCTTGGAAATCGACGCTTCGGGTCCGGGCTGCTGACCCTTGAGGCGCTTGGAGAGGCTGCGCAAGCCGTTGTACTTCTTGGCGGTCGTTTCGATCGCGAACTGCGCGATTTGCTGGCGGATGTCATTGTCCTCGATCGCCGGCCGGCCATTTATCTGCACGGCTTTGGCGACCTGGACGAGTGCATGGAGCAACTGTTCGGTGCCGCCGAGCGTCTCGCCGATTCCGAACCGCTCGTGCATCAGGGTCGCGACCAGCACCTGCCATCCCATGTTGAGCGGGCCGAGCAGGTTTTCCTTGGGCACGCGCACGTCCTCGAAAAAGATCTCGTTGAACTCGCTGTCGCCGGTGATTTGCTTGAGCGGACGCACGCTCACCCCGGGCGCCTTCATATCGACCAGCAACGCGCTCATCCCCTTGTGCTTGGGCAGGTCGGGATCGGTGCGCACGAAGAGCTGCACGAAGTCCGAGCGATGCGCGATCGTGGTCCAGACCTTCTGGCCGTTGACGATAAACTCATCGCCCTTGAGCTCGGCGCGGCACTGGATCGACGCGAGGTCCGAGCCCGCGCCCGGCTCCGACAGCCCTTCGCACCAAATCTCGTCGCCGGTGAGGATCGGATTGAGGTAGCGTTTTTTTTGCTCGTCGGTCCCCCATTGCATCAGGGCCGGCCCGGTCATGATCACGCCGAGCACGTTGCATCCCATCGGCAGGTTGAGGCGGCCGAGTTCCTGCTGAAAGATGACCTGCTCGATGAAGGTGGCGCCGCGGCCGCCGTATTCCTTGGGCCAGGTCAGACCGGCCCATCCCGCGGCGTAAAGTTTTTTGTGCCAGGCCTTGAGACGAGCCCAGATTGCGTCGCCACCGCCGGCTCCGAGGTCATCGATGCTGCCCATAGATTGAGGGCGATTCTCTTCGAGCCAGCGCCGCACGTCCATCCGATAAGCGTCCTGTTCGGGGGTCCAGGTAAAATCCATTTGGTTCGCAAATCTCCTCTTTCAGTGACCGGTGCGTTCAGTATTCGGCCACGTCAGACAGGCCGGATACTTTAGTATCTCTTGAGTAGCGCCCATGCGGCGCGCGGAGCAAGCCCCGCGCGCGCGGGGGCGGTGCTGTTTGGCTACCGCACGACGATGCTGCTCAATTCCCACGCTCTGGCAAAGAACCCTCGGGCGCGAACTGCACCTTCTGACCAGCAAAGATTGCTTCAAACGACAGTTGAGTCTTTGAGGAACCGGCCGTCACGACGATTCCGTAGGTGCCTGGGTGGGGAAGAGGCATGTTGATGTTGATTGCGACGGGTATCTTCACTGATGCCCCTTTGGGGAAATCCGGAGCGAGCTGACCAGTTTCCACCTGGCCTTTCATTTCCGGGATTATTGGAACTCCGGCCTCGTCGGCAACTACAACGCTCAGCGGGTATTTGATACCGACTTCATTGGACGTGAAACCAAGGCCCATCGCGATGGCAAGATGAACTGGCGCCGGGTAGCTTGCCGCTCGGAACACGTTCCATCCGCCGCCCAGCACAAAGATTTTGCCGCCAACCGCTTGGGCCGCATCGGCGAGCAAAGCGTATTCGATCTTCATTTTTTCAGACCTCCCATGCGCGTGCTTCATAGCAATACGTGGATATAGTCGCTGTCAAACGGCTACGGCTCATATTAGTGAGACGCGCGCGTCAATTCGGATTCGGCGGCGGACTGCGCGTTGAGGACGCGGACGATATTCTGCGCCATGAAGCTGCCGAGCAGTTTCTCGCGCGCGGCGGAATCGAGCTTGCGCGCCTGACGGCTGACCTCGGCGCCGCGCTCGAGCATCGCGGCCTCGAGCGGCCGGAAATGATCCCATGCGATCGGCGCCAGGCGCTCAGGCGCGATCGCGACGAGATCCTGAATCTTCTTAAAGCGCCACCATGGCGAGTCGGACGAGGCTCTTTCACCGCCAGCGGCCAGAACCGGCGGGAGCGTCCCGGCCACGAACAGTGGAAACGCGATCGCGGTGCACGGCGCGGCGAACGACGCCCATAGCATGGGGATTGTGTCCGCGCCGGGCGCGGGGAGTTCGGCGACCATGCTGGCCGTCGTGCCGGCGGCTGCGCCGTGCATGCATAGCGTCGGAGAATCGTCGCGCGCGGCGGGGTCGCCGGCGGGCGGAGTTTCGCCACGCGCGCCGTGATCGCGGATTATCGCGAGCATCTCGCCGACGGTGCAGCGGCCGTTTCGCGAGACCAGTTCGCGGCTGCGCGCCAGGCGTCCGCGCGCAGTCAGCGGATCGTCCGCGTCCTTGTTCGAATATGCGGCGGCGAAGTCGAACGATGATTCACTGTGGCACCATCCGCGAGCGCGCGCATAGCTTTCTACATCAGGCGAGCCAAAGCCGGCCGTGTCGATCGTGAGGCAATTCGAGATGCACGCGCGATCTGCGACGCGGCGCGCGATCCATTGGCGGCCGGAACTTTCGAGCACGTAAGCGTCGGCATGATCGGCGATGATGAATCCGCCGCTGTAGCGGAAATCAACGCCGTAGAAGGCGGCGCCGCCCTGCCCGTAGCGTTCGATCAACGCGCCGATAATTTCGGTCGCTTCGCGCGCGGTCTTCGAGCGCTCGAGGCCGAGGCGGACGAGATCCATCCCAAGCAAGCCCGGCGAAGGGAGTATCTCGCGCGTGAGCACGGCTTCGTTGCCGATCGCGACCCCATACTCGTTGAGGCCGTGTTCGAAACCCCAAAGCCAGAAGGGGCGCGAGCCGATCACGGCGGCGGTCTCGGCGACCTGCGGGATTTCGAGGTACTGGGATTGGACGGTCGCGCCTTGGGGATGGACGCGGCGCGGCGACTGAAACAGCGGCTGGCATTCGCGCGGCGGGCGGTCGGAGTTTTTGGCCAGGATGGTGGCGCCGGCCCGCGTGTGCGGCGCGAGAACGACGATAGTGTCGCAGGAAGGAAGGGGTGATGCGGCCATGAATAAATTAATTGTAGTGAAACCCACCGTGGGTTTCAGCAGGGGTGACCCCTGCACCCAGTGTTAAAACAAAGATGCGGGCCCCGCATATTACAAAGCGCTCGACAGCCACAGCGAGGACGGCAACGGCAGCGTGACCTTCAACTGGTCGCTGACAACGGCGGACACCGGCGCGGACGGAATAACCATTCAGGAGCTGGCGATATTCGCCAATCATGCCAGCGCGGGACTCCCCGGAACGACCGCGCCGACTCCGATGCTCGCGCGCAAGACGATAGCACCAATAGTCTTCAGCGCGGGAATGAGATTCGGCGCTTACATAGACGCTTACCTACTGAAGTAGCAATGCCTACACTAGTCGAAGCAGCCGAGTTCACCTCCAATGAGGTGTATCAAATTCAGCAAGTAACGTATTGGGTCCGAGGTCTGCGCGATGAGAAAGCTTAGCCCTGTCCACTGGAAGAGGCTCAGATGCGTGTTCGAGCACGACGGTTTCGTCTTCAAACCTGGCAAAGGTGACCATTGGAAGGGTGAAAAAGCGGGCGTCGCCAGACCGATCATCATTCCGGCTTACGATGAGGTAGGTCTCGACATAATTCGATCATGCATGCGGACGTCAAGAATGACGCGCGAACGTTACCTGCAATTGCTGAAAAAGTGTTGAACGCGATCACGCGGAAGCTGCGCGGGAATGCGCGCGCTCGATCGAAAATGGCAGCGGCACAGTCACTTCCTTCCGGCCGCGCGCAGCGGGTTTCAATTTCTGATGGCGCCCGACAGCGGGCACAAACCCCGCTTCGCGCAACACGACTTCCAGCGTGCCACGCTCGTAACAACTGAGCAGAAAAGTCGCGAGCGCGTCCTTCAAATTGCGCTCGGCGTGTTCGCGCGTGTGACCCTGCGAATGAACATCGAGCAAATTACACGAGGAGATGAACCATTTGCCCTTTTTCCTAACTTGCGCGGGGAGTTTGAATTCCATTGAGGCTTGCATATCGGCGACCTGCTGATGGTCGTATCATAGCTGCTCACGCCGGTGAATCGTAAGAGCCCATTTTCGTATGTCTGCAATGCGTGCGGGCGATGCTGCCATGACAAGGTAATCACGCTGTCGCCGTATGACGTGCTGAGGCTCGCGCGCGCCGCGGGTATCACGACGCGCGAGGCGATCGCTCGTTACACGATTCGGCGCGGATCGATCCTGAAGTTCACCGACGGCGGCGCGTGCGCGGCGCTCGAAGGCGCGCGCTGCGGGGTCCATCGCGGACGCTCGCTCGCATGCCGGCTCTATCCGCTCGGTATTGAAAATGGCGAAGACGGAGACGGTGATAAATTTGTGACGCTCGATCCCGCTGCAGGCTCGCTTGGCGTGTATGGCGACGACGGCGCGGTGAATGACTTCCTCGACGCACAGCGCGTCGGATCGTATCTCGAAGCGAACGCCGGCTGCGCGTCGTTGATGGCGGTCTTTCGCGAACGAATCGCGGCGACGGCCGATTTCGATCGAGTCGAGCCGCGCGAGTTCTGGCGGCGCGCCGTTCGCGAGGCGCTGGCCGAGTCGGGCTACGACGCGAATCCGCTCATCGACGCGATATTCGATGTGGGCGGAATCGGATGCGCCGCCAGCGGTGATGCAGAAACGATTGCGGCGCATCTGGAACGACTTGCGGAGATGATTCGGGGCGAGTCGAATGCAGAGTTGCTCGCGGCGGCGGCGGTGATGCTCGCGGTGAGCATTGGGCAGGGGCCAGCCGCTGCACATACTGACGCCGAGATTTAGTTCGAGGTTGGAGGGGCGGGCTTGGCTTGCGCGGGAGGGGCTGCGTGGGCTACGCCCAGGTCGTTTAGGATTTCGATGGCGTGGGTGGATGGATCGACGCTCGGATAGACTTTCAGGACCTTGCCGTTCTCGTCGATGACGTAGGTAATTCGCCGATCGAGGCCGAGGATCGGAATCCCGTTTGCGGCGCCGTAGGCGGTCGCAATCTTCTTGCCGGGATCGAGCAGGAGCGGAAAAGGCAGACGGTTTTTGCGGATGAAATCCTTGTGCGCTTGCGCCGAGTCGATGCTGCATCCGAGCACGACCAGGCCGGCGTTGGTGTAGCGCGCGTAGCCGTCGCGGAACGCGCACGCCTCTTTGGTGCATCCCGAGGTTTGATCCTTGGGATAGAAATAGAGGATGACTTTTTTGCCGTGGAAATCGGCGAGCGAGACCGGGGCTTCAGTTTCGCCGCTAACCATCTGCGTGGTGAACGGGGGCGCGATCTGTCCTTCCTTGAGCAATTCGGCGCGCGCGATCCGCGGCCGTAGCGCGATGGTGACGACGATCACAGCGATTGCGATTAGTCCGACGGTGAACATTTTCATGCACGTCTCCCCCTTTCGGGCTTAAATCCGGGCGGGGCTGGCAAGTTCCCGCGATGAAGATCAGATGTAGTAGAGCCAGTCGCGGTAACGCGGCTCGCGTCCGTGCAAAGCGGCCTGGAAGACCTGCTGCACCCTGGCCGTGATCGGGCCGGGCATCCCGGGGCCAATCTTGCGATCGTCGAGCTCGACGACCGGAGTAACTTCGGCGGCGGTGCCGGTCATGAAGGCTTCGTCGGCGATGTAGAACGCGTCGCGGGCAAAATTTTCCTCGCGCACCTCGATGCCGGAATCGTGGAGAATCTTGATGACGGCGTCGCGAGTGATTCCCGCCAGCACCGACGTGAGCGGCGGCGTGCGCACGACACCGTCGCGAACCACGAAGACGTTCTCGCCGCTGCCCTCGGCCACAAAACCCTCGGTATTGAGCAGCAGCGCCTCGTCGTAGCCGCTGCGGCGGGCCTCATAGCCGGCCAGGATCGAGTTGACGTAGTGACCGGTGGCCTTCGCCGCCGGCATCATCGAGTTGTGATGGAATCGCACGAACGATGACGTCTTGAGCCGCACGCCCTTGGCGATGCTGTCCTGGCCGAGATAGGCGCCCCATGGCCATGCGGCGATCGAGACGCGAATCTTGTTGCCGCGCGCCGAAAGTCCCATCTCACCTTCGCCGAAGAACACCAGCGGCCGGATATAGCATTCCGCGAACTTGTTGATGCGCACGACGTCGGCGCATGCCTTGAGCAGTTCCTCCTGGCTGTACGGAACCTCCATCTCGACGATGTGGCCGGAGTCGACGAGGCGGCGGATGTGCTCGCGGGCGCGGAAAATCGCGGAGCGGCCGTCGTCGCTCTTGTAGCATCGCATTCCTTCGAACACCGCCAGCCCATAGTGCAGGCTGTGGGTGAGGACGTGAACGGTGGCCTCGTCGTACGGGACCATCGCGCCGTCCATCCAGATTCGATCGGAGCGCAGATTGTTCGCGGCCATAGTGGAGTCAAAAGTAATCGATGGGCGGAAGTTAGTCGATGGGTGCCCTCGCGGTATCGCGCCCGGCGAAGCGATCGACACCGTCGCGGGTGGCTAGTCGCGGCGAGTGGGATCCGGCGATGGAGGCGGATTCAGATCGCCCGACGGCGCGGTGCCGCCGTGGCGCGGGCGGCGGCGGCGGCGCCTGCGGCGGTGGCGTTCGCTGCCGGGCGGCTGCGCGGCGTCGGCACTGCCGCGGTCGAGCGAGCCGTGGCCGGGGCTTAGGCTGTCGGGGTCGGCAAGGAATCGGAACATGCGCGTGGGATCGATCGAGTAAGTCGGCGCGGTCATCTCGAAGAACATCCGCGCGTCGGGAAAGTACGGCCGGCGCATCAGGCGCCGCGTGCGGCGAGTGGGCGCGGCGAGATTCTCGAAGGCCTCGAGTATCAGGCGCATCTGCTCGGTGTCGCCGCGCGCGAAGCCGCGCGCGCGAAGCTCGCCGAGCAGATCGACGCGGCGGTCGGCGGCGCGGCGGTGCTCGTCGCGATACAGGTCGAGCATCAGCGCGGCCAGCACGATCGAATGATCGGGGGCAAATCCGCTTGCGATCGCGCGGCCGAGCGCGGCCATGTTGCGGACGGCGGGCTGCTCGGCGAGCATGGCGCCGCGCGATTTCAGATGAGCGGAAAGAATCGGGATTACGTACTCGAGCAATCCCATCTCTTCCATCAGGACCAGCGCGTGAGCGGCCTCGGGCTGGCCCAGCGTCTTGTAAGTTTCCTCGACCAGGCGCGGCACGGAGGCCTTGGCGAGATCCGCGCGATGACGCTCGATGGCGACGCGCGTGGCGGGCTCGATTTCGAAGCCGAGCTTGGCGGCGAATCGCACCGCGCGCATCATGCGGACGGGATCCTCGCGCATCCGCAACTCGGGGCCGCCGATAGTGCGGATCAATCGAGCCCTGAGATCGTCAACTCCGCCGGGAAAATCGATCACGTGAAAATTCTGCGGGCTGTAGAACAGCGCGTTGACGGTAAAGTCGCGCCGAAACGCGTCTTCCTCGGGCGTGCCGAAAGTGTTGTCGAGACGAATCAGCGGATCGTCGGTGTCGGCGACCGCCTCGGCCTGGCGGCGGAAGGTGGCGACCTCGACATTCTGGCGGCCGAAGAAAACGTGGACCAGGCGAAAGCGCCGGCCTATCAGCCGCGAGTTGCGGAACAGCTCGCGGACCTGCTGCGGATGCGCCGAAGTGGCGACGTCGAAGTCCTTGGGCTTGCGCGAGAGCATCAGGTCGCGCACCCCGCCGCCGACCAGGTATGCGTCGTAGCCGGCGCCGGCGAGGCGATAGAGGACCTTGAGCACGTTGGCGTCGATATCGCGGCGCGAGATGGGATGCTCGGCGCGCTCAAGTATGCGAGGTTCCAATTCCGTTTGCCCGAATTCGCTCCAAAGCTAGCACGATACTGCCCGGGCTTCATCGTTCCCGCGGGAACGCTTAGCGACGCGCGCATCCTGCCATGAAGCGAGAAAAGGGTTACGCTAGGCGACAGCAAAGGAGACTGCTACATGAACAAGTTTGAAATCGACCTTAAAAAAATTCGCGAAAACGCACGCAAACATATGGAAGAGGGCGCCGTAACGGAGGGCTACAAGGCGGATCGCCAGCAGGTGCTGAAGGTGCTCAACGAGGCGCTGGCGACGGAGATAGTCTGCGTGCTTCGCTACAAGCGCCATTACTACATGGCGCAGGGGATCAGCTCCGATTCGGTCAAGGCGGAATTCCTGCAGCACGCCACCGAAGAGCAGCAGCACGCGGATTGGATTGCCGAGCGAATTACGCAGCTTGGCGGAGAGCCGGACTTCAATCCCAAGGGACTCGCGGACCGCTCGCACTCGGAGTACGTCGAGGGCAAGACGCTGGTCGACATGATCAAGGAAGACCTGGTCGCCGAGCGGATCGCAATCCAGACGTATCAGGAAATCATTCGATGGCTGGGCGATGGCGATCCGACCACCAAGATACTGATCGAGCAGATCAACAAGGTGGAAGAAGAACACGCCAACGACATGTCGGATTTGCTCACCAAGATGGGCTGACGATTCCGCTTCACGACGGGGACGCGGGTTGACAAAGTCAGCGCGCGTGAACTATCTGGAATTTAACAGCGCGCGGAGTATGCCGTGTCGCAATCGGGCCACCGGAGAATGCCAGGATGAAGCCCGCACCTCTCTTGCTCTTCTCTCTTCTCGCCGCGACGGCGGTAGTCGCCTCGTTCACTCTGGTTAGTGCTCAAGGACCCGGTCCGATTGCCGATCCCAAGTCCGAAAACCAGGCGGGTTTCCCGGCCGATCTCTATTCGTCGGTGATTCCACCTGACAATCCGCAGACGCCGGCGAAGATTGCGCTCGGCAAGGCACTGTTTTTTGACGCTCGCTTGTCCGCGGATGGCAAGATATCGTGCGACCACTGTCACGCTCCCGCCAAGGGCTTCACCGATCAGCTTCCGACCTCGATGGGTATCCGCGCGCAGTTCGGCCAGCGCAACGCGCCGACGATCCTCAACGCGCTGTTCAACGTGACGCAGTTCTGGGACGGACGCGCGCCAACGCTCGAGGCGCAGGTCGAGGGCCCGGTAACCAATCCGGTCGAGATGGGTATGAAATCGGCCGACGACGCGGTCGCGAAGATCAAGGCGATTCCCGAGTACCAGAAGCAATTCCAGGATGTGTTCGGGCACGACATCACGTTCGCCGATATCGAGCGCGCGATCGCCGCGTACGAGCGCACGCAGCTTGCATTCGACTCGCCGTTCGACAAGTTTATCGGCGGCGACCAGAGCGCAATCAGCGATTCGGCCAAGCGAGGATGGTCGATTTTCAACGGCAAGGGCCGCTGCATGTCGTGTCACGGATGGAATCCGACGCAGCCGCTGTTTACCGATCAAAAGTTCCACAACATCGGCGTGTCGGCGCATAACGCCAACTTCGTGCCGCTCGCCCGCAAAGCGCTCGACACGCTCAGCAAGAGCGGCGGTGGCGAGCAGGAGATCGACAAGCTGGCTATCGGCACCAACATGAGCGGGCTCGGCCGTTTCCTGGTGACCAAGCAGCCGCATGATATCGGCGCGTTCCGCACCATTAGCCTGCGCAACCTGCTGGTCACGCAGCCGTACTTCCACGACGGCTCGCAGGTCACGCTGTGGGACACGATCGATCATTACAACAAGGGCGGCGTGCAGAACCCGTACCTGGACGGCGGGATCGTTCCGCTCGGCCTCAGCGAAGCGGAAGAGGACGACCTGGTCGCGTTTCTCGCCAGCCTGACCAGTCCCGAATACGAACAGGCCGCCAAGCAGGAGTACGACCTGCAGTTCAAACGATCGCGCACGGACAGGCCGCAGCGCGATACCGCCGCCGCCAACGGCGACAAAGGACACGGGCCGGGATTGGCGGGACCGTTCGGCGACATCGGGCCTGTGCAGAATCAAGAGAATCCGGCGCTGCTCGGCGGCGACTAACCTGATGAAGGATCAAAGGCAGGCGCGCGATGGCTGCTCGGCATAAGAGCGTCGAAACCAAGTACATGGAAGATCGCGATGCGGTCCTGCGCGGATTGCGCGGTCTCGACCGGCGGACATTTCTGAAAGTGTTGGCCGCGACGACCGGGGCCGTGATGGCGAAGAGCCTCATGCCGCCGCATTCGTTCCAGCTCGTCGAAGTCGCCAACGCCGCGCCCGACAAGACCGCCAGTGCGGCCGGGATGGCTGGCAAGCCGCCGTTCACCTTCGCGTACGTCTCGGACACGCATCTCTATCAGCGCACGCTCAACCAGCGTTTCGTGCGTGCGGCAGTCAAAGCGGTCGATGACGTGAACGCGCTCGATCCGCAGCCCGACTTCGTGCTGTTCGGCGGGGACCTGGCTCAGCTCGGGCGGCGCGAAGAGCTCGATCTCGGAATGCAGATTCTCGCCGAGCTGAAGGCGCCGGTGAAAATGATGGTCGGCGAGCACGACTGGTTCTACGACTTGGGCGACGCGTGGCAGGAGATGTTCGGCCCGCCCAACTACTCATTTGACTGGAAGGGCGTGCACGTGGTGGTGCTGATGAGCGTGCACGAGAAGGATTTCTGGACGGCGCGCAAAATGACGCCGGCACAGAGGATGCGAACAGTCGCGGGCCTCGACAACGGGATACAGTCACGCTTCGAAGTCGGCGACGACGAGCGCAAGTGGCTCTCCGCCGACCTCGCCAAAGTGCCGCACACCACTCCGTTGCTCGTCTTCTCGCATTCGCCGCTCTACAAATACTATCGCAACTGGAATTTCTGGACCGATGATGCCGAGCAGGTGCAGGCGATTCTGAAGCCCTACCAGCACGTGACGGTGATCCACGGCCATACGCATCAGATGCTCTACAACCAGATCGGGAACATCAGTTTTTACGGGCTGCTCTCGACGGCGTGGCCGTGGCCGTATGCTCCGACCGGGCTGCCGCCGTTGACTATTCAGATGAACCGGGCGGATCCGTTCGATCAGTTCGACGGACTGGGCGACGGCCGGATAGATGTGCGCGCCGACGGATTGGCGGACAAGATCTACAGCCTGTGGGATCGCAACCCGGTCACGGTGAAGGCCGACTACCTGGTTTCGCACGGCAAGATCGCGCGGCCGCCCGCGCCACAGTTCCCGAGCTACTGAGGGCGGGGAAAAAGCTTCCTCGAGGCGAATATGACCCGACGATCGATCGCATTGGTAACCGCTGCCGGATGTGCCGCGATATTCGCAGCCCTGGTGCACGCACCGCGGCTTCGAGCGCAACCAGCCCCTCCCCTGCCTGTCCATCAAGTGCCGGATTCGAAAAACGGCGGCACGGTCGTGATGCTCTGCGACGGCAAGACCAGCGTGGAAGTGAAAGACCTGAAGCCTGGCCAGTCGATGACTCATGCGCAGGCAGTCGCGGTCACGCGCGAGTTGATGGCGCAATGGCAGCGCGAGCATCCGAACGAGAAATGGGAGATGGCGCAGACAGGCCAGCCGTCTCAGCCGCTACCGGCCCCGTCTGCAGCATCGGGCGCCGATGCCGCGGCCAAGGCAACTGGCGCGAAGCCGCTATCGAAGGGAACGCAGCAGGGCGACACCTACGCGAGCTTCACCGATCGCGATTACAAGGTTTGGAAGGATCAGACCGACAACTTCGTCGCGGAAGGGAACCAGCTCTTCCACGACGGCGCTGCGCTGGGCGGCACGATTGGCGTGAGCTGCGACATGTGCCATCCGGACGCGTCGAATACGCATCCTGAGACTTATCCGAAATACCAGGTCCAGCTACAGCGCGTGGCGCTGCTGCGCGACATGATCGATTGGTGCATCGAGAACCCGGTTAAGGGCAAGGCGCTCGCTCCCAACGATACGAGACTGCGCGCGCTCGAAGCCTACATCCTCGCGCAGCGCAAAGGCGTCCCACTCGACTACGGCAAGCATTGAGCGGCCGCGCTCTTGAGCAGCGCCTTGGCGTCTTTCAAGCCGGCGGTACCGAAGCTTTCGGTCAATCAGCCATAGATCTCGTTCGGCTTCGCGCGCGCGGAGGATGCGAGTGTTAGCTGCGACGCGTACCAAGCCGAAGCAACATCAACATCAGCATCAGACGATCGTTACGCGGTTTGAGCTGGGGTACTGTTCCCTTTTCGGCCAACATGCCGCGAAGCGCCGCGTCGCCGAAGACTTCGAACACGGCCCGCTCGTCCATGCCAATTGAGAATTCTTGCGATAAAACGGCATTTTCCGGTAGCGGGTGCGCAACTGAAAACCGTCCCCACGGACTGATCGGAGGGTTCCATAAGTGAAGATCGAGCGAAATGCGATCGGGGACGCTAATGATCGGAGAGGTTTGCAGGCGCTCGAACGATGGATTATTGAGCAAGGCGCCCGATTGTGACGCCAGCAGAAGCATCGCCGCTCCAAAAACCGAAACCAATGCGATCATCGCCGCGTGCCAATCCCGCGCGCCGATAGTGACCATGGGTAAGTGCGCTTGCAGTTTCATCGTGTGTCCGCCCCCAGATCGAGCAAGAACTGCGCCTGCAATAAGTTTTACTTGTTGAGCACTCTGCGCTGAATAAGAAATGCTACCACATCAGCGCCAGCGGTAAAAGAGCCAGGCGCGCTCCGAGATCGCGGCGACGTAGAACAGCGCCACGAGCGGCGCGAGGCCGCGCACGATAGCGCCGGCAAGCGCCGGCGGCGGTGCGATCGCGAGCGCGATCACGAGCGCATAGTTGATAATCCCGCCCCAATGACCGAGCCGGCTCCTTACCGGACCCGCCGCGCGCTGGCCGATCACGGCCGAATCGATCGCGTACTGGCTGAACGAAAGCGCGATGAGGATCGGGATGTAAAATGGTATCGCGCCGGCCGCCGCCTCGGATAAAAGCGCCGCCAGCACGAACGTCACATCGGCAATTGCGTCGAGCCATCGCCCGCTCCCGCTCGCGACGCCCAGCCGCCGCGCGATTCGCCCGTCGATGAAATCGCTGCCCACGGCAACTATCGCGACTATCGCGAATGCCAGCCGTCCCTGATGCCCATGCGCGGCGAGATTGATCCATACTGCGGCCAGCACGAACCGGAGCGCGCTCAAGCCGTTGGGTATCTGCGCGAGCATCGCGGCGGCGCCGCGGCTGCCGTGTTTCACTGTTTCGCTCGCAAGCGCCGAATGCTCTACAATCGTTCCCTTATGCCCGGAAAAACTTCCCGCCCGATTCAGGTCGTCAGCCACGGTCCGTCATGCCTCGACGGTGTGATGGCGGCGGCGGCGGTGGCGCGCTTTTACGATGGCCATAAAGTCTTCACGACGCTTGCCGGCAACAACGACGCTGACCGCGTTATCCACGACCTGACGCTCAAGTCCGAGGACGCCGGTAACGGAGACGAAATCTGGATCACCGATTTGTCCTGGAACTCATCGGCGACCGGCGCGCATCTGGTGGAGTTGAGTGAACGGGGCGCACGGATTTACTGGATCGATCATCACCGCACCGCAGTCTCCCGCGCCGATGCCCCCGAGTTCAAGGTGCCGTTCGCCGGCAAAGTTCTCAGCGAACAATATTCGGCGGCGCGCCTGACGTTCAATTTTCTCAAACGAATGGGGCGCGACCTTCCCGAGCGCCAGCGCGCCGAGTTCGAGGCTTTCCAGCCCTTCGTGATGATAGCCGACGATCACGATCGCTGGATCCACAAAATTCCCGAGTCTTCGGATTGGGCGCTCGCCGTGCAGACGCTCGGCGGAACTTCATCGTATCGCGAAATCCTGAAACTGCGCGAGCCGCGGATGAGCCGCAAGCTGCGCGCCGCGTTCGAATCGGGTCAGGATGCGATGCGCCGCAGCGTCGAATTGGCCCACGCGACGATGGTCGATCGCCCGCTCGACAACGGAATCACGGTGCGGACGGCGTGCTGCTTCGGCTACAGCAGCGAAGTCGCGGCGCATCTCTACAAGGGACAGACTCGCACGGTCATTGCGCTGTTCGATCTGCGAAGCCAGGGCGTCAGCCTGCGGCGCAGCTCCGACTGCGACGTCGATTTGTCAATCCTCGCGCAACACTATGGCGGCGGCGGTCATGCCGCAGCGTCGGGCTTCGCGCTTCCCGATTTGCGCCGTCTTCCGGCCGAGCGGCTGGCTGAAATTCTAGGCGATCAGCTCGAAAACTCGCCGATCTGAGCTGACGCGAAGCCGCCTTTTACCTGCATCGGCTTGCATTTTCCCGCTCGGTATCCCCCTTGCCTCAATTTTGACAATTGGCATAGACTGACTGTACGTTCATTTGACTGACCATCCAGTTTTCTCATGACGAAGGAAGAAGTAATCAAGGAATACCGGGTGCGGGAGATCCTCGATGCCGCACGCCGCGTGATGGCTCGATACGGCATGCAGGGCACCACCGTCGATCGCGTCGCCGAGGAAGCGAAGGTCGCCAAGGGCACCATCTACCTCTACTTCGATACCAAAGACGAGCTGGTCAATGCCGCGGTAATCGAGGGTCTGCGCGAAATGGCGGCGGAGGTTCTCGCTTCGGACGATCCGTCGAAGCCGCCGCTGGAACGAATCCGCAGACTCATCCTGGCCCAGTTCCGAATTCAGTCCTCGAACCAGGACTTTTTGAAGACACTTATCATCGGCAATTCGCTGGATATCGAGCTCGAATCGCAGCCCGGCCGCGAATTCATGCGGGTCTATGCCGGCCATCTCGATTTCGTCGCGTCGGTGCTGCAGGACGCGATCGATCACGGCGCGATTAGGCGAATCGATCCGCAATTCGCGGCATTCATGCTCGGCGAGATGCTGACCGGATCGCTGCGGCGGCGGCTGCTCAAGCTGGCGTCGAGTCCGCTCGAATCGGATGCCGAAGCAGTCGTGGAACTTTTTCTAAAAGGGATTGCGACGATTCCATGCGACTGAAGTCTTTCAGGGTTTCGGCTTTCGCCGGACTGGCGGCCGCGCTGGGCGCGTTGGCGCTTTGTGGATGCCATCAACCGGCTGCGGCCGAAGTTGAAAAGGATAAGACGGGACCGGCGCCAATTTCGATCGCGGTCGCCACGGCGCATCAGCAGAGTCTCGATCGCACGGCCGAGATGCAGGGCGCGCTTTTCCCGCGCGAGCATGCGGTGATGTCGTCGGAAGTCGAGGGCGCGGTCGCCCAGGTAGCCGCGGACTTCGGCGACAAGGTTACCGCCGGCCAAGTGATGATGAAAATCAACCCGCGCGAATATGAACTGCGGGTTGAGACCGCGCAGGCTGCGCTCGATCAGGAGCGCGCCAAGCTTGCCAACTCGACCGCGCGCTACAATCGCGCCAAGGCGCTCAAGCAAGAGGGGACCATCTCGCCCGAGCAGTTCGATCTAATGACGTCGCAGCTGCGCGTCGATCAGGCTGACACGGAATCGGCGGAAAAGGCGCTCGCGATGGCGCGCAAGAAACTTGGCGATACCGAAATCAAGGCGCCATTCAGCGGTTCCGTCCAAAAGCGGATGGTCTCGCTCGGCGAGTACGTCTCGCCCGGCAAAGAGCTTTACGAACTGATAGCGACCGATCCGATCAAGCTGCGCTGCCCGATGCCGGAACGGTTCGTGCCGCTGGCGCGAGTCGGCATGCCGGTGAAGCTTACGATCAACGCCAAGCCCGGTGCGTGGTACACGGGAAAAATCACGCGCATCGCGCCGGCGCTCGATGAAAGCAGCCGCACGCTGCTGATCGAGGCCGAAGTCGCCAACCCCGACGGCGCGCTGAAGCCGGGATTCTTCGCCCACGTGACCATGGATCTCGGCCGCGATCGCGCGCTGTTCGTACCCAGCCTGGCGGTGCTGCGCTACGCGGGCGTCGCGCGCGTATTCATCGTCGATGGGGGAGTCGTTCGCGCCCGCGAGGTGACCACCGGCAGCGTCGTTGGCGACCAGATCGAAATTACCGCAGGGCTGAAGGAGGGCGAGCACATCGCGGTCAGCGACGTCGATCGCCTGGCCGACGGCACCGCGGTGATCGCGAAAGAGCAGTCATGATTCTCGCCGACCTGTGCGTGCGCCGGCCGGTGTTCGCCACGATGTTCGTCGGCGCGCTGGTCGTGCTCGGATGGTTCTGCTACATGCGCCTGGGCGTCGATCTGTTTCCCAAGGTCGATATGCCGACCGTGATGGTCTCGACGTTCCTGCCCGGCGCCGCGCCCGAGGAAACCGAGGCGCGCGTCACCAAGCCGATCGAGGAAGCGGTCAACACCGTCAGCGGAATCGACGAGATGCGCTCGAACACGCTCGAAGGCGTCTCCCGCGTCATTATCGAGTTCAAGCTCGAGCGCGGCCTCGACGACGCCATGCAGGACGTGCGCGACAAGATTTCATCGG
Organism: uncultured Pseudomonadota bacterium; assembly: GCA_937889395.1. Classification (GTDB taxonomy): domain Bacteria; phylum Desulfobacterota; class Binatia; order Binatales; family Binataceae; genus Binatus. The sequence continues at coordinate 27,069 of CALAOW010000086.1, forward strand.
TGCTCGATCAGCTGCCCGAAGGGACCAAGCCGCCGCTGGTGCAGAAGTTCGACCTCGACGCGGTGCCGGTCGTGACGATCACGCTCACCGGCTACCAGAGCCTGAAAGAACTCACCGAGCTGGCGCGCCGGCGCCTCAAGGAACCGCTCGAATCGGTTGACGGGGTGGGTTCGATCGATATCGTCGGCGGACGCGAGCGCGAAATTCACGTCGCCGTCGATGCCGACAAGCTGCACGCGACGGGAGTAACGATTCAGCAGGTCGGTGCCGCTCTGTCACGGCAAAATGTCGAGTACCCCGGCGGGCGCATGAAGCAGGGGATGTCCGAGGAGATGCTGCGCACGCTCGGCCGTATCACCGAGGTTCCCGATTTCGCCAAGGTTATCGTCAGCGAGGTCGAGGGCCGGCCGGTCACGGTCGGCGACGTCGCGGCGGTCGAGGATGGGGTCAAGGAACCGCGCTCGCTGTCGCGCTGGGACAACAAGAATGCGGTGTCGCTGGTGGTGCGCAAGCAGTCGGGCGAGAACACAATCGCGGTCGTCGATCACGTCAGGGAGCGCTACGACACGATCAAGGGCACGCTCCCGCCGGGCGTCGAGGTGATCTTCACGCGCGACGCGTCGGCGTTCATCCGCGACGCGGTCCACTCCGTGCAGGAGCATCTCGTGCTCGGCGGCATCTGCGCGGCAATCGTGGTGTTCTTTTTTCTCGGCTCGATTCGCTCGACGCTGATCGCCGCGGTCGCGATTCCCGTTTCGATCATCTCGACTTACTCATTGATCTTGTGGATGGGTTTCACGCTCAACCGCATGACTCTGCTCGCGCTGACGCTCGCGGTCGGAATAGTAATCGATGACGCCATCGTCGTGCTCGAAAATATTTTCCGCTTCATCGAAGAAAAGAACATGGACCCGATCTCCGCCGCGAAAGCGGCCACCGCCGAGGTCGGGCTGGCCGTCAGTGCAACTACGCTCTCGCTGGTGGTCATCTTCGTACCCGTGGCGTTCATCCACGGTGTGATGGGCCGGTTCCTGAATTCGTTCGGCTTGACGATGGCGTTCGCGATCATGGTGTCGCTGCTGGTCTCGTTTACGCTGACCCCGATGCTGTGTTCGCGCTATCTGAAAGACAAGTCGGAGGGTGGCGCGAAACATAACAGCTCGAAGGACTGGAAAATTTTCCGGTGGATCGAGGACTACTACGCCCTCGCGCTGCGCTGGTCGCTCGATCATCGATGGGTGCTGGTCGTCGCGTCCGTCGCGTTGGTCATCTCGATTCCGTTCCTGGCCAGACTGGTCGGCGCGAGCTTTATGCCCGATGACGACTCGAGCGAATTCGCGGTCAACATCCGCACGCCGCCCGGATACTCACTCGCGCATACCGATCAAATTGTCGCGCAGATCGAGGACCGGCTGCGCACCATCCCCGAAGTTCGCGATCTGTTCACCACCGTCGGCGACACCAACGGGGACGATCGCGTGACGGTCGCTGAAGTTGATGCGAAACTCTTCCCGCTCGACCAGCGCCACCGCAGCCAGGAACTCGTAATGGCCGACGCACGCAAGTTGATGGACGCGTTCCCGGCGCTGCGCGTGAGCGTCGATCCGATCAAGCCGTGGGAGCAGGGCGGCTATCACGAAATGGCGGTCGAATATGCCATGCGCGGTCCCGACCTCGAAACGCTGCGGACGTATGCCGACAACCTGATCACGCGGTTCAGAAAAATCCCGGGCATCGTCGATCTCGACTCGAGCTATGAAGGCGGGCTGCCGGAGCTTCAGGTCAACATCGATCGCTCCAAGTCGGCCGACCTGGGCGTGTCGGTGGACGATATCGCGCAGACGATGCGCACGATGGTGCAGGGCGACGTGATCTCGCGCTTTCGCGAGGGTCAGGATACCTACGACGTGCGCCTGCAGTTGGCCGAGAAGGATCGCAACAATCCGGCCGTGGTCGCAGGGCTGACGATTCCTTCAAGCAAAGTTGGGCAGGTGCGCCTGGACAACGTGGCGACGCTTACGCACGGGACGGGCCCGGTGCAGATCGATCGGCAGGATCGCCAGCGTAACATCTCGATCGTCTTCAACCTCGCGCCCGGATTCGCGATGAACAAGGTGATGGACGCCGTCACGCGCGAGGTCAACCAGATTCATCTGCCGCCCGGCTATGTCACGAGGTTCGGCGGTGAGAGCAAATTTTACGACGAGATGGTCACCGGCTTCGTGGTCGCCTTCCTGCTCTCGATCATCTTCATGTACATGGTGCTGGCGGCGCAGTTTGAGAGCTTCGTCCATCCGATCACGATCATGTTGTCGCTTCCGCTGGCCGTCCCGTTCGCGCTGATCTCGCTGTTCGTCTTTCGCGAGCATCTGATGCTGTTCTCGACGCTTGGCATTTTGCTGCTGTTCGGCATCGTGAAAAAGAACTCGATCCTTCAGCTCGATCAAACGCTCAACCTGCTCCGTGCGGGACTGCCGCGCCGCCAGGCGATCCTGACCGCGAATCGCGATCGGTTGCGGCCGATTCTGATGACCACGGCGGCGCTGGTCGCGGGCATGATCCCCGTGGCGATTGGGCAGGGCGCCGGCGACAGCTCGATTCGCGCAATCGCGCTGGTGGTGATCGGTGGTCAGACGCTGTGCCTGCTGATCACCCTGCTGATTACCCCGGTCGCTTTCTCGCTGTTCGACGATATGGAGAATTGGTTCCGCAACTTCCGCAAGCCTCCCGCACGGCTCAAGCTCGTAGAGCCTCTGTACGACGAGCCCGAACGCCACGCGATCAACTAGCGGCGCGCGTCTCCGTCTTCAATCTTCGCCCTGCGTTCTGATACTCTCGCAAAATTATTGAGCGCTGGAGACAAACCAATAATGGGCCAAATCGTAATCGTTCTTGCACTCGGGCTTGCCGCGGGCATACTCGGCGGATTCGTCGGCGTCGGCGGAGGCGTCCTGATCGTCCCGGTGCTCGTGCTGGTACTCGGCTTCGATCAACATCTCGCGGTGGGCACCTCTCTGGGCGCGCTGCTGCCTCCGGTCGGAATCCTCGGTGCGTACGAGTACTACAAGCACGGCCATCTCAACGTCACGTATGCGCTGCTGCTGGGCTTGGGCTTGCTGATCGGTGCTTACATCGGCGCGGTGTACGCCGTAAAGATGCCCGGGACGACTCTTCGCCGCATCTTCGGCATATTCCTGCTGCTGACCTCGCTTCGGATGCTGTACAAATAGATTTATCGCGCCGTTGTGCACGCGATTCGATTTCCTTGCGCTGGCGGATTGCCCTTACTAAGTTCGCGATGTGGACCCGGCGCTCGAAAAAGCACTCAACCTTTTGCTCGAATCCGAGCGCGCCGGAGTGATTGCTCTCGGCACGCTCATCGCCGACGTCAAGCAGGACGAACTGAAGAAGTTCCTGTCCGGCTCGCGTGCGATGGAACAGCGCAATGCCGAGGAACTCGAGGCTCTGATTCGCGACAACGGCGGCAACCCGTCCAGCGGCATCGGGCCGTTCGCCGGCAAAGTCGCCGCGCTCGAGTCGATTCGCGATCGCCTGAACCTGATGTCACGCGGTCAGGAATGGGCCGCGCGCAAAACCGAAGTCGCGCTCGCACTCGCCCCCGAAGACGGCCCCATACACGACTACCTGACTGCGATGGCAAATCGGCATCGCGCTGAAGTGGAATGGGGCCGCGCGGAAGTTATCCGCCTCATGTCAGCCGGCTAAGGGCGTACACGCCCGAGCTTAAGTCTCCACCCGAGACGACTCTTGCGAGGTTGCGCGCGCGGCGCGATAATCTTGGCCCTCCGGTGGACGCATAGCTCAGCCCGGTTAGAGCGCTTGCCTCACATGCCTTTCCGGGCCATCAGCCACACCAATCCAATACGAAAAACCCCAAAGAACCAAGGGCGTTCTGATCGAGCGGGTGATGGTCGCCAACTCTCTCCAAACGAGCCCACGGCACAGAACCGACACAGTTGGCGGCATCACAAGAGACCAGTTCTGTCAAACGCGAATTGGCTTCGTTTGGTAGTTTTGCATTTAACTTCTCTCCTCATCTTTGCCCGTGAAGTTCACGTTTACGTCCACCACCTCTGGCGCGGGGACCACCTGACCCTGGCGTGCGGCTTGAAAGCGTTGAAGCTCGCGCAGCGAGTTGTCGCGCGACCGTTCAATTGTCCTTCTGTAACGTAGCAGGAGCGCGATGGCCGTCCGCTTGCAGGAAAACGCTCGTGCTATCGCGTTGATGGCCTCTTCAGTGGATGGCGCGCCCCGTTCGCCTTCGGCTCGATCCTGTGTGTGGCGAATTACTGATTTCACCAAGAATCAGCAATTCGCCACACACACGCCTTCGTCCGCGGCAGCGCGCTCCACCGCATCGCGAATCTGATCGATCATCGCGAACGTGAAAGCGTTGAGCTTTTCGGGCTGATTCAACCGCACCGTGGCGATTGAATCGTCAAGCTCGTATTCGATGTTCGATGCTTCGGAATTCATGCCGACGCCGTGCTCTTTGGACGCGTACTCGACTTTGACGCATAGCGAGAGTCTGTCCCCGAACGCAACCGCTTCGCGCGACCGTTCCGATTGTTGCGATGTCGAGAGGGGCCGTAACTACAGAAAACTCTGAAAACCGCCTAATCTCTATTTTTTCGCACCTTTCCGGAGTTGTAGGCACAGGCGGGCGGATGGCTGTGGCTGCTCAAAACTCCATCTCGTGTGGATTCTGGGCTGCGGCGAGTACTGTGCGATGAAGCGCACGAGCTGGATCCCCGATCGGGCGGGTCAGTCCGGGTAGTTGGTATTTCGCCATGTGGATTTTGCACGCGATGGCATGGCTTGCCACACAGGCGCCAGCGTCGGAGATTGCGCAGTCCTCGAAAGCGGATCAGGCGGCGAGGCGTCGTCTGAAGATCTCTATATTCGGAGGTCTTTCGATCTCGATCAGGGGGTCCGCTGCTTGTGGTTCAGATGGCAACCCGTCTAATTTGAGCGCATCAATTCGATACCGATTCTCGCAGCCGCCCAAATTCCGGTTCAGATGGAATTTTCAGTAGGACAACTGCCGCAAGCCGATATCGTGAGCCTGCACTGCACGCTGCTGCCGCAAACCCAAGGAATTATCAATGCTAAATCCCTGATCATGATGAAACCGAGCGCCTTTCTCATCAACACGTCGCGCGGTCCGCTGGTCAT
>CALAOW010000087.1 GCA_937889395.1 uncultured Pseudomonadota bacterium
AAGTTTACAACGGACAACTGTTCGAAGATGGAATGCCAACGGAGGAATTAACCCCCAAGCGCCACGCCGCCTGATCTCGTTTACACACCTATTGAAGTGACCTCAGCCGGCGTGGCTTGGTGCCCATACGGACAGTCCGACGCTGTCGCGCAGAGGAACGGGACGTTGTTGGTGCATCCGAGTGCCGCCTTCTGGGCCGAAGTGCCCTGCTGGCAAGCCTGGGCGGGCGCCCAGCAGCCCACCACGTCGCCATTTCCGTCCTTCAACTGCAGTTGGGAACGGCAGGTCTGAAGAAGGTTAAAGGAACACCCTTCGCCAGGCGAACTGCAGTAACCCTTACTTGGAGTGCCGGAATAGGTTCCCGAGACCGGTGCTATGTCGAGGCCAACGTTAAAGCCGTTGACCATGCTGGTGTCGTATGTGTCTCCCCCGTCGTTGGGATTCAGCAAGGTAAACTCGGACAAATTCCCGGGGTTTTGTCCCCCAACCGGCGTGCCCGATGTGTTGCCGCTGCAATCGACTAGTGGCCTGTAACAGTGAAATAGGTCGCATGCCAGTTCATATAGCCCCACGCGCCCAATGACTTTGCGAACGGCGCCCAGTACCAATTCGACTGTTACAGGCCACTAGTCCAGCCGATCCATTAGCCGCGCCGCAATTTCCGGTCTGGCACGTCAAGCTACCGTCTGGATTAGTCGCGCAGTCTGTGCGTCCCCAGAAATTGCCGCTCCAGGAAAACAAGGCCCCGCAAGTGCAGTTCGCATCGCCCGGTGTGCACTGCTTGGCGGGAGCGTTGGGATCGTAGCAATTGTCGCTTGCGCAATCCGAAGGTTGCGAGCACGAAGCCCCCTTCGCAGCTTTCCCGGATGCTTCTTGAGCCTCAGGAACGCAGACTACGGATTGTCCACCGTTCGCCGGAAGGTCCCAATTGGAACTCGGTGCCGGACTGGACAGCGGGGTAGGCTCCAGGTTCGCAAACCAACACTCCCCCACGGGGTTGGTGCTATTGACGTCGTACCAGGCGTTTGCACCAGAAAGGTTTCCTGAAAAACAAACCTGATTGGGGCCGCAATCTGAATCCGTTGAGCAGGTGATCGTGCATGCCCCCTGTGTGGCCCCTGACGTGCCGGCAACGCATTTCAGATTTGGGTATACGCTGCCATTGGTGCAGTCAGAGTCTTGTGTGCAAGAAGGCGTTCCGTCAACCTGCGGCTGGCTGAGATTCTCGCCGAGATACACGTCGTAACCGCAATTGTTGGTGAAAGTCAGCGCGCGATAACCAGCAGGGCAGGTAGCGGCGGCGGCCGCTTGCGCAGGCTGCGCAATCGCGGCACTGTTCGATGAATTCGCGGCGGTGGTTCGCGTACGGACACCGCCGATGATTGCCACCAGCGCAACCGCAGCGATGGCCGCGGCAATTGTCGGCCTCGTCTTGCCAGACATGATTAAGCGCGGTGACCGCGACGGAGCACGAACCCCCACGTTATCGGATGCGATGATCGATGCGATCGTCGCGCGCGCCGACGGCATCCCGCTGTTTCTGGAAGAGCTGACCAGGACCATCCTGGAGCCGGGTGTAGCGCGGCGAGTCGAGGAGATTCCGGCGACCCTCGCCGACTCGTTGATGGCGCGGCTCGATCGGCTGAGTGCAGCGAAGGAGGTGGCACAGCGGGCGTCGGTGTTGGGGCGCGAATTTTCCTATCCGCTGCTCGCCGCCGTGGTGGGATTGGAGGAAGCGGTGCTACGCCACGGGCTCGCGCGACTGGACGGGGCGGAGATCGTGTTCGTGCGCGGCGAGCCGCCGGCGGCCACCTACACCTTCAAGCATGCGCTGGTGCAGGAGGCGGCCTACGAGTCGCTGCTCAAGCGCACGCGCCGCCAGCTCCATAGCCGCGTCGTCGACGTGATGCTGGCGCAGTTCCCCGAGCGCGTGGCGGCCGAGCCGGAAGTGGTGGCGGGGCACGCAGAGCTGGCTGGGCGGATCGACGAAGCGATCACGTACTTGCAACGCGCCGGCGAGCAGGCGCAAGCGCGCTCGGCGCACGGTGAGGCCATCGCGCAGTTTCGCAAAGCGATTGCTCTGCTCGAGACGCAGCCCGAGGGCGCGCAGCGAGACACCTGGGAGGTGGCGCTCCAGCTCGCGCTCGCGGCGTCGCTCATCGCAGCGCGCGGCTTTTCGCATCCTGAGACCGAGGCCTCCTGCGAGCGGGCGCGGGCACTGGCCGAACGTGTCGGGGACGCGAATCTGCTCGGCGTTGCACAACTTAGTCTCGCAGGCTTCTACTTCAATCGTGGCGAGGTGGAGCGCGGGAGAGAGCTGGCAACCGAGGTGCTCGTCGCGGCGGAAGCGCAGGGTTCGGCGGAGCTCCTAGCCATGGCTCACGAGCAAGTCGCTGATCCCGAGCACTACCAGGGCAAGTTCGCATCGTCGCTGGCGCATTGTGAACGCGCCCTTGCTTTGTACGACCCGGCGCGCCATTCAGAGCTTCCCATGCTCGGCGGGGACGTGGGTGTTACCGCGCGCGGCTATGGCGCGTGGAACCTCTGGTGTCTTGGGTCGCCCGACAGTGCGCTCGCCCGCGCCGAGGAGGCGGTGACGCTGGGGCGGCGGCTGAACCACCCATTCAGCCTGGCGTTCGCTTCCTGACGTACTGTGCCTACCAAAAACTCCGAAAGCGGGGGGAAGTCCAGAGTTTTGAGATTCACCGCCATGCCTGTCGCCAGCATCGGTAGTTCCGAAGGACCTGCTAGCCAGCCAGGCAAGATCGGCGAATCTTTGGTGAATCGAGCCGACTTGTCGCTTCTCAAAACCTGGTTTGCGCCGCGGCAGCCGTCTGTCGGAACCTGTTCACCACGCCCCTCAGGCTATGCGAGGCCGTCTAGATTTGCGGAGGAATTCGGGCCGGACCAAGTTTTGAGAAGCGACCGGTGCGATCACCTTCGGCAAAAGCGGGATCGGAGCCGCGTACGGAAAAGCCGATGGTTTCAATGGCGCGGTCCGATTCGCGGGCGATCGCGAGGGTGTGTGCGCCGGGCGTAGGAGTCCACAGGTACACGGCTCGCACGGGGGCGAGAACGTGGCCGTCGAGAATCCAGCGCAAATCGCGCGAACCGTGGCTCGCCTCAAATCCGATGCGCTGCTCCCGCGGAGGTATATCGGGATCGAGGGCAACTATCGTTCCGGGCGCCGGAGAAAGGATTCGCGGGTTGGCGTCGTCGAGCTCGCCAAGCGGCGAGGATGGCTGGGTTTCGGCGATGAACCACTCACGTCGAGGCGGCTCGACCGAGTTTGGAAAGCGCACCGCGGCCGCCTCCACAGTGGGCGGGCGCGCCATCTGTCCGCTTCCAAAGCGGTCGTGGAGATAATTCATGACGTCGAGCCATACCGGCGCGGCGCCGGTAATTCCGGTTACCTCGCGCATCGACGCGCCCGATGAATTGCCGACCCACACTCCGACCGTGAATTTGTCGGTGTAGCCGACGCACCAATTGTCGCGCATGTCTTTGCTGGTACCGGTCTTGACGCCGCTCCAGTAACGAGTTGCGAGGCTGTTTTCGAGGCCGAAGGTCGTGCTGCGGCTGGCGCGGTCGGCCAAAATGTCGGATATAACGAAAGCAGCGTCCTGCGAGTATATTCTTCGGCTCTCGACGTGAGTATTAACGTCGTTAGTCAATCGAAGTTCTGAGTATTCTCCGCGATTAGCCAGTGTTCGATATGCATTAGCCAGTTCCCAGAGACTAACGTCGGCCGATCCAAGAGCAAGCGCCGCGCCGTAGTAGTCGCCCTCCTCGTCGAGGCCGTGGAAACCGAGGCGGCGCAAGTAGTCGGCGAAAACCTCCACGCCGACCATGTCCGCGGTTCGCACCGCGGGCACGTTGAGCGACGCGGCCAGCGCCGTGCGCATCGAGACCAGGCCGCGGAACTGGCGGTCGTAGTCAAGAGGGCGATAAATGCCGCTTTGTTCGGACAACTCGAGCGGCGAATCCTCGAGCAGCGACGCGGCGGTGAGCAAATGCTGGTCCACAGCCGACGCGTACAGAAATGGCTTGAGGGTCGAGCCGGGCTGGCGCAGAGCGCGGAGGGCGTCGAACTCTGATGCGTTTGAAAACTCGCCGGCGCCGCCTACGTATGCCCACACGTCGCCAGTAGAGTTTTCGACCACGATAACCGCGCCGTCGTCAACTCGGCGATCGCGAACCTCGATAACGTGGTGATGCAGGGCGTCGGCCGCGAATTTCTGAAGCTCGCGATCGAGGGTGCATCGCGCGGAGCCGTTCGCAGAGCGAAGCAGGCGATTTGCAAGCTGAGGCGCGAGCGCAATGCGTACGAATCCGCTGCGTCGGTTCGCAAACGCGCGGTCGATCGCGCTCGCAACGGCATCGTGCGACGGCGCATCGGAGACGATTGCGCGGCTCAGCAAGTCGGCGCGCCGCGCGACGGCGTCGCGATGCGCATTGGGCGAGCGGACCAGAGCGGCCAGCACCGCGGCCTCGGCCGGATCGATCCCGTGAGGCGCCTTGGAGAACATTACGCGCGACGCGGCGCCGATACCCTGCAACTCGCCTCGATAGGTAACCAGGTTGAGATAGGCTTCGAGAATCTGCGGCTTCGACCATCGGCGTTCGATCGCAAGCGCCGCGAAAATTTGCCTGAGCTTCTGTACAGCGGTTCGCCGGCCGGCCGTGCGACCCATGGAAGGATCGAGCAGCGACGCGAGTTGCATAGTGATGGTGCTGGCACCACGGCGACGATGGCCGGCGATCGCGGCCGCAACGGAGCCGGCCATTGCCGCGAGATCGACGCCGCGATGGCTCCAGAAGCGGTGATCCTCGGAGACGACTATCGCGGTTGTGAGCGCCGGCGAAATTTCGTTGAGCGGCGTCCACGCAAGGCGCCGGCCGTGTCGATCAATTCGCAACTCGTGAACCGGATCGCCGTGGCGATCCAGCAATTGCGCGTCCGACGGCCGCCATCGCGCACGCATCTCGTCAAAAGAGGGCGGACGTGGACCATTGGCCGCGAGCTGGAGCGCCGCGAGGAGCGCAAGCAGGAGCGCTAGAATCGTCGCGCCGCGTTTCATCTACGGCGCAACCTCGACGGGAGCATTGGGAAGCTCTCCCAACATTTCGGGTTCATAGAGCGCCTCGACGCGTGTGGGGGGAAGCCGGAAGGTGCCGGATTGATTGAGGCGGATGGTGTATTCGATGTCGAAGGAGCCTTTCGGGACGTAATCGTAGTAAGCACGGAACGCATCGAAGGCACGTTCGGAGAATATCGGCCAGACGAAACTTTGCGTGTCGATTTTTTCGCCGGAGGTCGCAATCGCCGAGTCGCGTCCGAGCCCGGTTCCGAGCTGGGACGCGCCGGCGGGAATCGGATCGTTCACCACCACCCAGGTCATATCGGTTTGCGCTTCGATTTTCAGATGAACGCGAACCAGGTCGCCACGTTTCCATCCGCTGGAGCTGACGCTGTCAACCGGCTCAAAGGTTCGGGTGATTTGATAACCGCTCGAAACGGGCTGCGAGAGCGGAAGCGCCGCGCGCGCGCGAATCTGGACCCACGGGTTTCCAGTACCGGAATGGTCGATTTTCAGATCGGCGCCGGCCGGCGGCCATTCAAACGCCAGGGTTCGACCCTTCGGATCGCTGCTCCAGTCGAGCTTCTGCGTCGCGGCGAGAATTGAGGCGCTAGTGGTACCGGCCACCGGCGTCGATTCGAAAGCACTCGTGAACTTCCCCACCGCGAGCGTTCCCCACGCGTTGGTGATCGTCTCGGTCCACGCGCCGCGCGACTGCAGCGCGAGCGCACCGCGTATCACGAGTGGCACGTCGTCGTGCCACAAGTCGTTGTCGAGCAGCAGCAACCCGAGCCGCACGAGGTTACAATCGGGCGAGACCATCAGCCACCACATCTGATTGCGCGGGTCGCTGGCCAGATGGATCGCGGTTCCCTGCTGATTGATGCGCGCGCGCATGATCTGCTCAGCCTCTTTGAGACGACGGTCGCGATTGGGAACCTGTTTCATGCGGAGCAGAATGCTCCACCAATCGATCACGGCCGAATCCGGCCACAGGTTGGGTTCAATCGCGATACTGCCGAGCATCGAGGGATCGGCATGGCCGGCGGCGGCGAGCGCATCGATCGCGGCGAGTTTGCGCAACGGCAGATCGGCCGCCAGTATCGGCCCCTCGCGGAGGATTTTCCCGGTAGCAAAATCACTCAGGCCCTTTTCGAGCTGCGCTTCAGAATCGGGCGCAAGAGTCAGTCCGGCTTCATGCGAGATCGAAACCACATACGCGGTCAGAACATCACTTCCATGCTCCATGCTGGGAAAATATTTCAGCAAACCGTCGGAGTCGGTGTAGGAGGGCAAGTCGGCGACGATTGCGCTCCAGAGTTTTGGATCGCCGAGCGCGACGGCGCGCGACACGCGTTGCTCGAGACACACATAGGGGTACTCGCGCATCCATTCGCGCACTCCGCCGAGTCCCGCCGCCAGCGACGGACTGAGTGAAACTTGCAGACCGCCCTCACCGGGGAGCGCGCTTGCCGGGAGGGCGATGGGTTGCGCTATCGGTTTTTCCAGACGCAGCAGCGTCGCCTGGAACGCGCGCACCGGGACGGCGGGGATTACGCGCTGAGTGATCAGCAGATGATCCGATGGACCGTGCTCGACGCTCGCATCTACGTGATACTTGAGTTCCGCTACGGCCGCGGGCACCGCGACATTCCACGAGATGCTGGTGCCCTGGCCGGGCGCCAGCGCGAGCTTTTGCGGCGGCGGCACTTGCGCGAGGCCGTCGACTTTTGCGCTGACGGTCGCGTCGAAGGCGCGCTCGGACGCGTTGCGGACGGTGAACTCAGCGGCGAACGAATCGCCGTTTCGAATGATCGGCGAGACTCCCGAGAGCAGCATCAGATCCTGCGTGGAGCGGATGCTGGCGAATCCGGTTCCAAACTGATCGGAGCCGGAATCCGCGATCGCAACGATTCGGAAACTGGTCAGCGAGTCGTTGAGGGGAACTTCGACGCTCGTGTCGCCACTGGAATCGAGTGGGACGGACGCCTTCCACAACAACAGCGTGTCGAACAGTTCGCGCGTGATTTGCCGGCCGCCCCCGCCTCCCGGCGGGATCGCCTTGAGTCCGAAGTGACGTTTGCCGACCACTTGCATCTCCGCCGCCGAAGTTTCGACCTGGTACGCGCGCCGGCCCATCATCGCGTCGAGCAGTTTCCAACTGTCGTTGGCACGCAGCTCGAGGAGGCCTTCGTCAACCGCGGCGACCGCGATCGAACTGCCCGGAGCCGGCGGGCGACCGTCGAAGGTCCGCACGGAAATTTTGACGAGTGCCTTGTCACGCACGTGATAGACGGATTTTTCCGGCGCGACCTTCACGTTGAGCCGATGATCGCGCCATCCCACACGAATCTCCGCGATTCCGAGCTTGAAAGCGGGCTTGCCAAGATCGAGCATCGCGGTCGGCTGCACGCCCGCGATTCTGCCCCGGACCGCGAGCGCCGAGACGAACACGTTGGGTGCCCAGTCGCGAACCGGCAGCGTGATCACGGGATTGCGGCCCGAGAGGCGAACGATCGACGCGGCCAGCACGCCCTCGCGCTCGACGGTGACCAGCGCGGTGGCGTCGGCAAACGGCATCCGCACCTGGAAGCGGGCGACGTCGCCCGGATCGTAGTTGGGTTTCTCGGGCAACAGATCCATTCGATCGTCGTCGCGGCCCGCGAACCATTCGCGCCCGTTTCCGGGGATGAAAATTTCACTGTTCGCCGAACTCGAGTTGCCGGAATCATCGTTCACGGTCGCCTGCAGGATCGCTTCACCGCTCACCGGCGGGTTTGCTTCGCAGGTCAGACGCCCGCGATCGTCCGTCGTGCCGGAGCACAGTTGACCGGCGAGCTTGGTTTCCTGGGTGTTCTCGAATGCGTAGAAACCGCCGACCAGACGCTTGCGATACGAATATTGGATGCGGCTGAAAATATCGACCCGAACCGGCGCATGCGCGATCGGCTTTCCGGCGTCGTCAACGACCGCGAGATGCGCGCGGACCAGACCGGGAGACGACGCCCAATCCTCGACCTGGATTCCGGCCAGCCGCTTGGCCGGCCAAATCGTCACGTTGTTCGACACGGTCTGGCTCTCGCCGTTGGAGTCGCGATACTCAAGTTCGGCGTGCACTTCGACCGGCGTGCTCTCGCGCGGGAGGTCGCTGATGTCGGTGCGCGCGCCGCCGGCCGCGTCGAGGGTGAGATCCTTGCGTTGATGCACCCCGGGATTCTCGCCGCCTTCCATCCCCTCGGAGAATCCTTCGCTGTGCACGATTCCCACCTTCACGCTGCCGTTGGCGAACGTGAAATCTTCGAAGTCGGGGAAGTGGGGGTGCACGTTCTTGTTGATCTGGCTTCGGAGCGTAACCGGAAGGCCCTTGGCGGCGCCGCCCGACAGATACTCAGCGCTGAGATCGACCGGGAACTGGGCGACCGCGACCAGCGGCTGAGCGGGAATCCGGATGGCCGCCTTCATCAGCGGGATCCGAAACTCTTCGACGCGAAAACTGCCCGTCGTCAGCTCGCGAGATGACAAGTCACCCTCGGCGATGGCAGGCGAGGGACTTGGAGTAACGGTCTTGCGCCGCGTCATCACGACTGAATACTCGCCGAGCTTTGCGTCTTTCGGAATCTGCCAGTCATTCGCGGCGGTGCTGGAGTTGGTCCACTTGAGATCCAAATCGTAGTGCTGATCGCCGCCCGAAAATCGGATCGTCATCGTGTCCGGAAGTTGATCGTCGGGTACCGGCGACAATCCCTGCAACGTTTTGGCGCGGATGAAGTGTTTCATGTGCACGGTTTCACCGGCGCGCAATAGCGTCCGGTCGAAAACGGTGTCGGCAGCATAGGGAGACGGCTGATAGTCGGTCGGAAGATGGAATCGCCACGCCTCGATGCCCTGCTGCCAGCTCGAATGGACGAAACTGAAGTCATCGCCGTGGCGCGCGGTGACGAGAAGGCCGCGGCCGAGCCCATTAATCGATTCGACCTGGTCGGAGAAATAGTCGGCGTTGTGATCGGTCTGGGTCGAATCGCATTGCGGAAGATTGGCGAACGCCGCCAAGGCCGGAACCATCGCAAGACCGCGCGCGTCGGTGGCGCCGCTCCACAATTCCGCGCCATGACAATCGGCCACCGCAACCTGTGCGTCGCGTACCGGACCCCCGCTCTCAAGCGCGGTCACCCACACCAGCGAGTTGGCCGTACCCTGCTTGAAATGCACCGCGAGATCAGTGACAAGCGCCGCGGTCGGCACATACATAGGCTTCGGAACGCCGAGCAGAATCGTGCCGAGCCGTGTGCTCTTGAGCTGGACGATGTATAGTCCGGGGCGTTTGAGCGGAATGCCCATCACTTCGAATGCCTTGGGTCCGTTGGGTTTCGGCATATCGAACTGTTTTGCATCGGCTGTGTCGCCGGGCCCAAACACCGACTCGGAACGCTTTGCTTCGGCCACCCGCGTGAGCCACGAAAGCACGTCGCCGGCGTTGGGCGCGGGAACCCGCCACAGCGTCGCCTCGATTCGGGTCATCAGATCGCGGACGCTCGATCCGGATGAGCTCGGGGCCGCGCCGCCGACTTTCAGTTGATCGCCGGCGATTTGAGCTTCGAGATTGCGCACCGTGACCGGCAGTACCGGATCGGCTTTCTCGATAATTCCGAAACGCGCGGAGAACTTGGCGAGCGGCGGGAACTCGCCGCTGGCAACCGTCATCGGGAATCGCGACGCGTTGGCCAGTTCACGACCGGAGTTGTCGACCAGCCCGGACGGGACCTCAATCTTATACTGCGACGATTCCTTGAAGGGGCCATTGAACGTCAGCGACGACACCTCGCCCGGATCGCCAGGCACAGCGAATTGGCGGGTTCCATCGGGAGCCACCAGCGCGATCTGTTTCGCCTGCGGCGCAGAGATAGGCGCCGTGAAGTTGAGCGACATGGGCGTCAGCGGGATGCATCCCGCTTTTGCGCTCTCACGCTCGCAGATCAATTTCGCCTCGAAGACTTTGCGGGTCTTGAAGTTGACGGTTTGATCCTGATCGGTGGCGATTCCGCTCTTTGACTTGATTCCAATGCCCCAGACCAGGGTCACCGCGGTATTGTTGGGAAACCGCTGCCGGGCCTGAAGAATCACGACCGGTTTTTTCGCGGTCAATTTTTCAAAACGCTTGAGCAGGATGACGCGGTTCGCGCCGCTCAGGATCGTTACTCCGATTCTTTGCGCCTCGCCCTCGACCGAGAATCCGGCATGCTCGATAATCGAGGCTGGGTCCGGCTCCGCGTCAAGCACCAGCACGAACGCCTGCTCCTCATCGATGTCGCTGCTCTCGGGCCACGGTCGCTGATCGACGATCGAGGGACCGCCGGTGTCGAAACTGAACGAGCGGAGATCGGTGAACGCGTTGCCAGCCAGGGTCTTGAGGCCCCCGCGCAGCTTGAAAGTGCAGCGCAGACCCGCGGGCAGATCCTGATCGAAGTCGAACGACCAATTGCGGCTGTCGATCCATCGCGCCGCGCCATGGGCGGGACAGTCGACTACGAACGGGGCGGTCGTGTCGCGTGGATCGCCCAGCGCAACCATCGGATCGGAGAATCGCGCCGTGACCTGGCGGATTCCCTTCACCGTCCCTTGCGGCGAGAAGCGAACGACCGAAGGCGAACCTGCGGCGGCGGCGATTGGCGCGGTTGAGATCGAGACGGCGATGCAGAAAGTCAGCGCAAGTGTGAGCGTGTGCGCGATCCGATGCATCCGGGCGGTTTGCGAGTGGACACTCGATTGAGCGCTAGTGATAGGAGTTCCTCCGCCCGCCGCGGCGTAAACGCCGGTTGCCAACGTCCCAATTGGCAGGCAATCAAGCGTCAGGATGAACCCAGCGCGCGGCTCCCGCAAGCTCAAAGCGCAGGGCTGTGGTTCCTCAAAACTTGATCCGCGCGAATTTGTTCGTGGTTTCGATGGGCCGGCGATAGCCTGCTCTGCATGGCGAAGCCGACAAGCGGAGCGCTCCCGCTCGCCCGAAACGGCGAACCCCGAACCTGTGTGTGGCGAATTACTGATTTCCCCAGAATCAGCAATTCGCCACACACAGGCTTGAAGACGTCCACCTTGCGCGTATAGCCACAGATGCCGGCGAGGTTGTGAAGGTTCCTGCGGTAAGTATCCCAATCCTCGCGCGGCCACTCGGCGGCATCCGCGAGATCCCAGCCAGCGCAGAAGGCCTCTCCGGCTCCCGTCATGACGAGTACGAACGCATCGTCGTCGTCCCGAAAGCGCTGCCAGACGTGCTGGAGCTCCGAGTTCATCCGGCGGTTGATCGCGTTGCGCTGATCGGGCCGGTCGTAGGTGAGAAGGGCCACCTGGTCCTCGACCGAGTATCGGATCGTTTCATAGTCCATCTTCGTCTCCTTCAGCTGGTTCAATTTTCACAGGCTTCTCTCCCGGACGGAGTGGCTGTCGAGCCTGGTTGTCCTCCTTTCATATCCGGTGCCCGCAGCCCGCAGAAACGCCGAGGCGATTCCGATTCCGGAGGGTCTGCAACACCTGGTCAGGTTACTCCTGACTCCTTCAGCCGCCTGCGCGCAGCGGTGGTGAAGCCAATCTCGACGAGGATCTCGTCGTTGTGTTCCCCTAGGGCCGGCGCTCCGGTGCGAACGCGCGTCGGCGTGCGCGAGAACTTCGCCGCCGGACCGGTGATCGGCGCGATCGACCCGTCCTCGAGGCGGGTTGGCTGCAGCATGTCGCGCTCCCGCACGTGAACATCGCGGGCTGCCTCGGCGTAAGTGTTGACCGGCGCGATCGGTATTCCGCCGCGATCGAAGGCTTGGATCGCTTCGGCACGAGTGCGCTTAGCCAACCAACCCCCAAGCAGCGCATTGCAGGCGTCTCGATTGGCGGTGCGGCCCGCAGCCGTGGCGAAGTTCGGATCGTCGGCGAGTTCCGGACACCCGATGGTGCGAGCCAGGACCTTCCAATGCGAGTCGAGCAGGACACCGGCCATCACCGGCCCGTCCTTGCAGTCGAAGAGATTGACGGGGGCCGCGAAGCCAAACTCGTTACCCATCCGGGTAGGATCAACACCCATGGCCCCAAGTGTTGGGTAGCCATCGGACTGAAACAGCAGCGCGTCGAGCATGGCCACATCTACCTGCTGGCCCTCGCCGGTGCGGTCGCGATGGCTCAGTGCCGCTATCGCGCCGATCGCTCCGTGCAACCCGGCCACGTCGTCGCCCAGGTAAGTAGGCGCCTTGGTGGGCGGCCCGTCAGGCGAGCCGTTCAAGGAGACGAATCCCGACGCGGCCTGGACTAGCGGGTCGTAGCCGGGGCGCTCATGGTAGGGCCCGAACTGGCCCCATCCGGTTATCGAGACATAGACGATGTCGGGCTTCACCGCCCGTACTGCCCGGTAGCCGACACCCCAGTTGTCCATCGTGCCGGCCTTGAAATTCTCGACCACGATGTCCGACTGAGCGGCGAGCTTCAGGAAAATATCGCGACCTTCAGGGCGCCGCATATCGAGCGTCAGGCTGCGCTTGTTGCGGTTTACGGTGGCGTGAGTGAAGCTGACGCTGGTGCCGGGGAGCAGCGGCGTTAGACGTCGGGTCACTTCGCCGCTCGGAACCTCGACCTTGATCACGCTGGCGCCTAGATCAGCCAGCACCACTGCGCACATCGGGCCGGCCCAGGTGGTGGTCGCCTCCAACACGCGCACGCCCGCAAGGGGCCCCGGAAGATCGGTGCGTGCCTCACGATAGAACTCCGCCTTGTTCATAAGCCCTCCATTGGGCAAAGCGCTCTCGTGGTTGACGCACGATCGTTGACAACCGCCACCACAAATCAAATATTTTTCTTAAGCGCGTCTTTAATCAACTCACGCCGATATTCGTCCTATTCGTCCTTGATAGCCTTCTCGGCCAGCTTTTTTCGCTCACCGACTGGGAGGGCCAAACATTCACGGCAGACCCCATGACTAGCCAAAGCCTCATCGGGGTCGATGCCAAATTGCTTTAGGAGCATCTTTCGCGCTTCGGGGCTGAGCGGAAACAGATTAATCTTAACCTCAATCGATGTCTTGCCGCAGAGAACACATTTCATGGAGACTCTCCCGTCCCAGCGAAGCGTCGATCAGCTCTTTCAGCCGACCGTAACTGATCCGTCATTTGTGCGGCCATCAGTGGCAGGTTCTTCCCGTTACCATGATGAGCGTAATTCCGGCGTCAATGGACGCTCGCGGAGCGATTTGGTAGAAGGGGGGCGCTGGCTGGTGTTTGCCCCCCCTTTCACCAGCCGGTGACGGGCTGGCATTTATGCCGGCCCGTTCCTTTTTCA
>CALAOW010000088.1 GCA_937889395.1 uncultured Pseudomonadota bacterium
GGGGAAAGGGCGGCCGTCTTGTGACCCTCCCTACTAGTCAGTTGGCTTGCAGATGACTTACTAGTTCGATGACGCGGGCGGGGTCGATAATGACTATTGCCGCCGCACCGACGGCGAACATGATCGCGAACCCCGCCATCAGGCGCAGGTAGAAGGCCGGCTGATGGCTGGTCTGCGCTACTCCCGACTTGAAGATCGCGTTGACTCCGGCCGCCAGCGTGAGACCGATCACAGCGTCGCGCGCGGCGCTGGTGCCTGCCTGAACAAAAGACGCCAGTGTCAGCGAGATCGCGTCGACGTCCACCAGTCCGCTGATAGCCGAAACCACCATCTGGCCGTTGTACCCCGCGTAATTCTTGGCGACGCGGGTAACCAGCAGCACGATGGTGAATCCCACGCCGAACTTGAGCGCGGGGCGGATCGAAAATGGGTTGCGGAAGGTGGGATCCGCAACCTGGTCGCTTTTTTTCGTTTTCACCGGCGCGCGCGCCAGTACCAGGGCGGCGGCGAATCCCGCGAGCATCATCGCAGCGAAAGCAGGGATTGCCGCGATCGCGAGCGTCGGGCTAATCACCGCGACCAGCAGCAGCATCCGCGGGAATAGTATCGAATTGGCTATCAGCGAGTAGCGGGCCGCCGACACGGCAGACTTCGGCGCGTCGGCGACTGCGCGCGAGATCCCGGCGGTATAGGCGGTCGTCGAGGCGATTGCACCGACTATCGCAGTGAGTAATTCGCCGCGCTCGCGCCCGGTAAACTTGGTCAGGAAATAGCCGACATATGAGACGCCGGATACGAGGATTACGAATAGCCAGATTTTGCGCGGCTCAAAAAATCCGAATGGTCCGTAGCTGCCGGCCGGCAGCAGCGGGTAGATGATGAAAATCAGGCCGAGAAAACTCAGCGTATCGATGTATTCGCGGTCGGAGACCGCATCGCGCACAAAGTGGCGCAACTGATCGCGCTCCGCCAGAATCGCCGCGAGCACGATTCCGAGCCCGGCGCCGAACTGACGGTCCGAGGTGAGGCACAGGCCAGCCAAGACGAAGGTCGCGGCGGCGGCGAGCTCGGTGGTGATGCCGCTGCGCTCCGGATGCTGCGCGCGCAACACGAGCAGAGCGCCGATCGTACCGGCGAACAATGCGATCGCGATCGCCGGGTTGCCGACGTGGCCCGCGACCGCGCCGAGCAGCGCGATTATCAGGAAATCGCGCATCCCGGCACGCGGCGGATCGTCGGGTCCGGGTTCTCGCGTACGGCCGACGAGGAATCCGATCGCCAGCGCGAGCAGGAATCCCAGGGCGGGTGAGTTGGGGCCGGTCAGCTCGGGCATCGAGACAGGAATGTTAGCGGAATGTTACGACAAATGCTTGCCGGAGCAGCAAATAGGGGAACTTAATTTCATGTGAAACCCACCGTGGGTGCAGGGGTGACCCCTGCAGCCAATGTTAAAACAAAGATGCGGGCGGAGTTTACTCTGAGTACTCGAAGGGCCCGGTTAGAACTTTTTTTGTGTCATCCTGAGCGCAGCCGAGGGATCTCGCGCGCGCAAGCGCGTGCCCTCGCAGGCGCCAGACCAGATCAACGACCCGATACTGAAATTCTTGAAATCAGCATCCTAAGGTCACTAAGAAGAAAGTCCCTCAGCCATCGAATCCTGGCGTGTCCGCGATCTGGGTATATCGTTCAGTCCAGTCGCGCAGGGTTCCCATCTTGCTCGCGACTTCGGCCTCTTGGCGCTGGATATATTCCCAGATGATCAGTCGGTCGAGCAGCATGTAGAGGGAAAAGCGTTCGCGGAAACCGGGTCGCGGCGCGCGGAGCTGCAGGTAAGTGGCCAGAAACTCGCGCGCCAACTCCGGATCCTGATCGAAATATTCGGCAGTTATCCGCGACAGATCGGTCTCGCCATCGCCGAAATAGCATCCCATGAAGTCGAAGACCCCGCTGACCTGCCATCCATCGGGTGTCCGGCTCAGTACTACTTTGCCTTCCTTGTAGTCCTCCATCGTGAAGCACGGAGTAAAAGGTACTGCTAACGCGGCGTTCGCGCGTTCGATCAATTCTTCGGCCCACTCGACATCAGCCGTCGTCGTGCGATCGCTCGCGCTATGCGCTCGTTCGAGGTAGCGGCGGACGCGCTACAGCGCCATCGCTGGATCCTGCCGGCAGCGGAGTGCGGATCAACCCATAAGCCGTCACCGCGAAGAAGACGGCCAGGTTGATCGAAGCAGCCGCGATCAGCGCCGCGTTCGGATGGTCGGGAAAATGTGACGAGGTGTCGCTGAGATGCTTGATGTAGACCAGGTTGAACAGGAACGTCGCGCTTACGACGGCGAAGATCGAAGTGAGAAAGCCGTTCTCCAGCGCGATCGGAATCAGAAATACGATCGGGTAGTACAGATATCGCTCATGCATTCGAGGCGCGAACATGAAGAACCCGAATAGCGCGACGAAAATCGCGAGCATCGCGGCGCCGGCGGACCGCGCTCGCCAGATCAGATACGACCCGATCAGGTAAACGGCGCACGTCAGCGAAAGGCCCAGCGCGCTGTACGAAACGCCGCCGATGACTTTGTCGGTGTCGGGCGTGCCCATCCCGCCGACCAACCCCATGAAATTGAACGCGCCCACCGAAGCTTCGCTGAATCGCGTGCCGAGATCCTTATATACGTTGATTATCCAATCCCACGAATGTCCGAGTTGATACGGCATGATTCCAATCGCAACCGTGCCGAAGAATGCGCCCGCAGACCATCCGCATTCGCCGACTCCCGCGTTGAACAGCGTCCACAGTCCCAGCGGCGGCGTGAATGCGATCGCTTGCGGCTTGGCCAGGATCGCGATCGCGGCCGCGCTCCATCCCAGCCGATAGCGGCCGGTGAGGATCAGGATCGCGGCGGCGATCATCGGCAACGCGACTATCGAATCGCTCTGGCCCCATACCACCGTGTCGAAGATGAGCGCCGGGTTAAGCGCGAACAGCATCATTATAATGATGGCGCGCAAGCCGCGTCCGTCGCGCCACGCCGCAAAGTACAGCGTGAGACCGATAAAAAGATCGGCAATCAGCGGCGGCGTCTCGACGATCACGCGGAAACCGTTTGCGGTCGGCTCGATCAACCTGCCGATCCATCCTGAGAGCCACAGCAGGTACAGCGACCCGGGCGGATAGGCGTCAACCGGCAGACCGGGATCGTAAATTCGTGAGGGGCCCACAACGGTGGCCAGCAACGCGCGATTGGTCTTCGCCCAGATGTCCCAGTAGAAGCCGGTGAAATGAAATAGCGCGGCAAACTTGACCGCGGTGATCGCGAGCATGAGGCCGGCAGGGAGCATCCACGCCGATCGCCCTGCCCTAAGCCCCGGCCACCATATTACGGCGAGCGCCCATCCCAGCATCCCCAGCAGAATCAGGCCGGATACAACGCCCGTCGCACGGATCGAGACTCTGCTATCCGGCTGATGTACCTGGTCCTTGTGGTGTTCGCGAATTGCGGCGAGATCGAATCCGCGCGCGCTGCGCGACGCCGGACTCGCAACGGCGATCACTTTAATATTGCGAAATGACGCACGGCCCGTATCCGGGAAATCCGCCACACCGAGCTGGCAGAGCAATTCACTCGAATCGCCCCATCGATCTTCCTTCAGAAAGAACGAGAGTTTCTGCCAGCCCGTCGTGCCGTGCAGATGCGCCGAGACGAGTCTGATTCCGTCGTAGGTGCTGACGGCTATATTCGCGCCGCCTGCGTGCGGCTGCGCACCCTCGACGCTCACTTCGGCGCTGATTTCGTAAATCCCGGGCCGTAGTATCAGCGCCTGATGCCAGCTCGCATAGTTCGGATTCAGATTGGAGATTCCAAGCGCGCCGCCCACGGCCGGCGTATAGGTCCATGAAAACTTGCTCAGCTTCTTGTCGGAAGACAGCGCGTACCAATCCGCCGGCGCGCCGTCGAAGCCGGCGGTAAGGTCGCCGTTCTTTACGAGATTAGTTTCAGCAAAGGCGCAAATCGGCCTCCAGAGCCATGATGCGCACATTGCGAGCGCCGCAACCGCGATGAATCGCCACATTGCTCGATCGAATCCGATGCCGTCAGCGGTACCGATCCCCGCGCATCCAATCAAGTCTCCATACGCATATGCAAGACCTGATGCGTTTCACGCGCCCGCCGACTAGGATGTGCCACAACCAGCTCGAAAGCCAAGGGGGTGCCAAAATGGAAGAGAAATCACGCGGGGTGACTCTGACGATCTTCGCGCTGCTGCTCGCACTGATGGCGATCTCCAATTTCGGCAAGCCGTTCTCGCATAACCCCGGCGTCGGCTTTGTTTTCTTCGGCACGCGGCTTTCGGGCGCGCCCAACATGATCGTCGCTCCGATTTTCGGGATCGTCCTCGCCGTGTACGCGTACGGAATTCTGGCGATGCGCAAGTTTGCGCTGCCGATCGGAATCTTTTACGCCGCGTACGTGATCGTCAACATGCCGCTGTTCCTCGTGAAGTACCAGGGCACCGCGGTGATGCAGGAGCACTCGTGGGCCTACCTTCTACCCTACCCGTTCGTCGCGATTGGCGTGTCGTCAGGCGCAGCCTGGCTGCTTTACCGCCGCAAGGCCGACATGCGGTGAAGCTTTTCGATTTCTCCAACCGGCGCGCAATCGAGGATTTCCGCGCTTATGCGGCCGAGCGCGCGATCGCGTTCAGCAATCTTGAAGCCACTAACGAAAATGTTCGCCAGCTCTCTATTCTCGATCCGCTGGTCACTGAAAAACGCTTCGCTTACGTCGGCGAGCCGGATCATTTCATTCATGAGAAATACGCGTACCGGCTCCTGATGCTGAAGTACCTGGCTGCGCGCGGGTTCACACATCTAGGCGAGGAAATCGGCGCTTCGGATGGAATGCGAATCGATCGCTTTCTCGGGACCGGCGACGAGTCGCACCTCGAACGCATCGCGATCTATGGCTACTCCGGCGCGATTCGGACCGATCGCGACGACACTCCGACCGGAATCCTCCGCGACAGCTTTGGAGTCGCGTACCCGACCGCGCAATTCGCTGCCGAGCAGAAGCGATTCGCACATGGTATCCGCGAAATCGGCGCGCACCTCGAATCAGCGGAGAGCGGCTCGCGTCTGCACTTCTTCGGGTTCGATATCGATGCCCTGCCGGGTGGCGGCTATGAGGATCTCGCCGAAATACTGGAGCCCGTGCCGGCCGATGCGACGATCGATCGAATACGGAATGCACTCCAGCGCGTAAAGGGCGAAACGATCGATGCGGAAATCGCGCGGCTCGACGAAGCGCTGAGATTGATCGAAGCCGACAGCAAGCGCCTGGCGGAAATTTTCGGCGCCGACCGGGTGAGCGCAATCCGCCACTGCGCAACCTGCATCCGCGACAGTTTCAATTACGTGCGCATCACATATCCGGCGAAGAGCTGGGATGCGCTCAATCCGGGGATGGCTTTTCGTGAGCGCTACATGCAGCGGCAGCTTGACCATAGGATCGGACAAATGCGTGCGAACGAAAAGCTCGCATTGATGAGCCACAACATGCACCTGTGCCGAGCGCCGGATGCGGTCGTAAGGAGCGACGCCGCAGCGGGTCCGGGCGGGAAAACCGATCCGCCGCTTGGAGCGTGGCTGTCAGCGCGCTATCCGGCAGAAGTGTTCTCGATCTGGATGATTGTCGGGCGCGGCCGAGACTCGCAGCCGTTTCCTTCGCTGTCAAATAACATTCGAGAAAAGGCTGGAACGCTCAATGCCATCCTGGGCGGGATCGGCACTTGCTTCATACTGCCAATCGACGGGGCCGACTCGCGTGCGCGGCTTCTGGCTGAAAATATCGAGATCATGCATGACGCCAACGGCGGCGTCCGCGCGGCGATCGCAATGCAGGCGGATGCGATATTTTTCATCCGCGAGGTGACTCCGCTGCGGGCATAGAGTCTGGCGACAGCTTGGCGGTAGAATTGTCCCTGGCCGCGACCGGTCCGTGACGCGGCTCCGCGAGGTGCTCGAATGAAACGATCGCGCGACGGATCGATCATTGGACGACGCGAATTCCTGAAACGAGGCGTGCTTGCCGGCGTGGGCGTATCGATCCTGCCGCTGGCCGGCGCCGTCGGCGCGTCGGTCGAGGCGGCGCCGCACGTTCGCCGTTACTCGACGCTTGGCCGCACGGGTCTTAAGATTTCCGACATCTCGTTCGGCGCCAGCCGCCTGAGCGCCGGAAATGAAGACCTGGTCCGTCACGCATTCGATTGCGGCGTCAACTACTTTGACTCGGCCGATACTTACACTGGTGGCGAATCCGAAACCACGATCGGCAACGCGCTCAAGGGGATACGCGAAAAGGTATTCCTGACCTCGAAGACGATGGCGCAAGCGGACGACAGCCGCGCGTCGATGATGAGCGCGCTCGAAGCAAGTCTGCGCCGCCTGCAGACCGATCGCATCGACGTGTACTTCAACCACGCGGTCAACGATCCGGCGCGGCTGAAGAATCCCGAGTGGCATGAATTCGTCGCGCAGGCGCGGCGCCAGGGCAAGATTCGGTTCACCGGGATGTCGGGCCACGCGGGCAATCTGGCCGAATGCCTCGACTACGCGATCGACAGCGGGCACTGCGACGTGATCCTGTGCGCGCACAACTTCGGCCAGGATCCGCGCTTCTTCCAGCGCTTCACGCG
>CALAOW010000089.1 GCA_937889395.1 uncultured Pseudomonadota bacterium
CCTGCTCACCCCTGCTGGGCGGCGGGAATCCAGACCGATACCGTCGTGCCTTCATGCACCTTGCTCTCGATCCGCAGCACGCCATGATGCAACTGGACGATGTGCTTGACGATCGCCAAGCCCAGCCCCGTGCCGCCGAGCTCGCGCGAGCGGGCACGATCGACGCGATAGAACCGTTCCGTCAGGCGCGGGATATCTGCCGCTGGAATTCCCTCGCCCGTATCCGCGACGACCAGCGCGACGCCTGGCTTTGCGTTTGCTCCGTTGGCGCCGGCGGCTTCGCGAGCCTCGACCGTGACGCGGCCCTCGCGCGGAGTGTACTTGATCGCGTTGTCGATCAGATTGAGCATCACCTGATGCAAGCGGTCGCGATCGCCGGCCAGCTTCGGCAATCCCGGCGGGCATTTCACTTCCAGGCGCAGGCCGCGCCGTCCCGCCTGCTCCTGCATCAACTCCGCCGCCTCGGACAGCACGCGCATTGGCTCGAGTTGTTCGATCTTGAGCGGAGTCAGCCCGCGCTCCAAATCCGAAAGCGAGACCAGATCGTCAATCAGCCGCGCCAGCCGGTGCGCCTGCCGCTCGATGATGCCGAGAAAGCGCATCGAGGTTTCATGATCGTCCACGCCTCGAATGAGGGTTTCGGCGTAGCCGTACAGCGCGCTTAGCGGAGTGCGCAGCTCGTGGGTGAGATTCGAGATTAAGTCGGCGCGCAAAGTCTCGTACGACTTGAGCTGCGTGATGTCGTGGAAGACGAACACCCACGCCGCGCCGCGCGAGGTGCGAATCTGCGCGGCACTGGCGCTCACGTAAAGCGGCGCGGGATTCTGGATCATGATCTCCGCGCTCATGACCTGATGGTCCGTGGAGCGCATCGAGCGACCGGCAAACTCCTGCAATCGCGGGTCGCGGCATAGCTCGACGAACGGCCGATCGCGATAGTCGGTGTCGGCTCCCAGAGCGAAGATGCGCCGGGCCGAGCCGTTGAGCAGAACCACCTCCCCGCGCGCGCCGGTCACCACCACCGCCTCGGTCATGCTGCGCAGGATCGCCTCGAACTCGTCGCGCTGCTCGGCCAGCGAGTCCACCTCGGCGACGATCGCGTCGGCAGCGTCGAGCAAGTGACGCTCCGCACGGCCCATCGCGTCGCTCCCGTTGGGCAGCAGATGCGGTGGCGGACGCCTGTCCTGCAGCGCGGCGGCAACGGCCTCCAGTCTTTCTGCGCGGCGCGACAGCGTGCGTCCGATCGCGGTGGCGGAAATCGCGCCGAGCGCAAGCCCGAGCACGATTACGACGGCGACCCACACACCCGGCGCCGCTCCGGTGGCGGCAAGCACCACCAGGAATATAGCTGCCGGCGCGAGGCCGATTCCTATCGCTGCGATCAGGCTGGCGGTCGGTGATCTATCCAAGCGCTTCGGGGTTGAAGCGATAACCGACGCTTCGCACCGTGAGGATCAATTCCGGGTTGGCGTCGTCGCGCTCGATATGCTGGCGCAGGCGGCGCACGTGCACGTCGACGGTCCGCGGTTCGACGAACGTGTCGCGGCCCCACACCATGTCGAGCAGTTGTTCGCGCGTGTACACCCGCATCGGATGCTGCACGAAGAATTTCAGCAGTTCGAACTCGCGCAGAGCAAGCTCCCTGCGCTTGCCGTCCACGAACACCTGGTAGGTGCCGAAGTCCATTCGCAGGCGCCCCTTCTCATACGCGCCGCCGCCGGAGTCCGGCTCCGAGAGCGGATTGGCGCGCCGCAGCAGCGCCTTCACGCGCGCCACCAGCTCGCGCGGGCTGAACGGCTTGACCACGTAATCATCGGCGCCCATCTCCAGTCCGAGCACCTTGTCAACTTCTGTACCCTTCGCCGTGACGATCAGTATCGGAAGATGCGCGGTCTCGCGCTCGGCGCGCATCTGGCGGCAGACCTGCAGCCCCGGCATCCCCGGCAGCATCAGATCGAGCACCATCAGGTCGGGCACCCGGCGCTTGACGCGCTCGAGCGCCTGCGCACCGTCGGCCGCCTCCTCGACGATGAAACCCTCCTGGGCGAGGTTGTAGCGGATCAGTTCGCGAATGTCGGCATCGTCTTCAACGATCAGCACCCGGTAGCGAATTCCGCGCTGCGCCTCGGAGACCGCGTTCGCAGCCTGGCTGGTTTGATTCATCGCTTCATCCCCTCCACCTTGCCAATCAAGTAGCCCGCTTCTTGGTTTCGTCGTGGCGGATCATTTTGCCCTTGACCATGAACGTCACCATTTCGGCGATGTTGGTCGCGTGATCGGCGATACGCTCGAGATACTTGGAAATGAAAAGCAACCGGGTCGCGGACCCGATGGTATGCGGATCCTCGGCCATGTAGCTGAGCAGCTCGCGATAGACCTGGTAGTTGAGCAGATCGACTTCGTCGTCGCGCGCGATCACCTGGTCGGCGAGGTCGGTGTCGTCGCGCATGAACGCATCGATACTGTCCCTGACCATCGACTGCGCGATCTCCGCCATCCGCGGCAAGTCTATGTAGGGCTTGAGCTGCGGAACTTCGTTCAGTTCGAGCGTGCGCTCGCAGATGTTGACCGCGTTGTCGCCGATTCGTTCGAGGTCGGTCGTGATCTTCAGTCCCGTGGTGATAAAGCGCAGATCGCTGGCGGTCGGCTGATGCAGCGCGAGCAGCCGGATACACTGCTCGTCGTTGCCGTTGTCCATCCGATTTACTTCTTCGTCGCGCGCGATGACCTCGCGGGCATGCTCGCTGTCGCGATTAACCAGCGCATCGACCGCCTCGGCGATTTGACGCTCGACCAATCCGCCCATCTTGAGCAGACCGGCGCGTAAGCCGCGCAGATCCTCTTCGTACTGCTTATTGGTATGCTGCGGCTGGGTGCTATCCATTTTACTCTTTACCGATATCAGCCGAACCGCCCGGTGATATAGTCTTCAGTCTCGCGCCGGGTCGGGTTCGTGAATATCTGCTTGGTCTCGCCGTATTCGACCAGGTCGCCGGTGTACATGAAGGCGGTCATATCGGAGCAGCGTGCGGCCTGCTGCATGTTATGGGTCACGATAACGATAGTGTACGCCGACTTAAGTTCCAGCAATAGTTCTTCGATGCGCGCGGTCGAGATCGGATCGAGTGCGGAGCATGGCTCGTCCATCAACAGCACCTCGGGCTGAACCGCGAGCGCGCGCGCCACGCACAGCCGCTGCTGCTGTCCGCCCGACAAGCTGCCGCCGGGCCGCCGCAGGCGATCTTTAACCTCTTCCCAAAGCGCCGCCTGGCGCAGGCTTCGCTCGACTACTTGATTGCGCTCGGCGCGGCTTATCTGCACCCCGTTGAGGGTCAGCCCCGCCGCGACGTTGTCCTCGATCGACATGGTTGGAAAGGGCGTCGGCTTCTGGAAGACCATCCCTATTCGCCGCCGCACCTGCACCGGATCGACGCCGTCGTCGTAGATGTTGTTCCCGTCGAGCAGCACCTCGCCGCTCGCGGTCGCGCCGGGCACCACCTCGTGCATCCGGTTGAGGCATCGCACCAGCGTCGATTTGCCGCATCCCGACGGTCCGATGATCGCGGCGATGCGGTCTTGCTCGAAGGAGAGGCTGACATCGTGCAGCGCGCGATTCTTGTGGAAGTACGCGTTGAGATTTTTGACGACCAGCTTTTCAGCCATGGCTACCTTGGCGCTTTCGCCGCCCCGCCCGTCACCCATCGCACGCCCAACTCGAGCGCGAGAATTATCCCCGTCAGCACCAGCGCGCCCGCCCACGCCTGCCGCTGCCAATCGGCGAAGGGCGAAATGGCATAGGTGTAAACCTGAACCGTCAGCGTGTTGATCGGATGAAACAGCGAGGTTGACCAGAACCGGTTGCCGAACGCCGTAAACAGCAGTGGCGCCGTCTCGCCCGAGACTCGCGCCACCGCCAGGATTACGCCGGTCGCTATTCCCGACAGCGCCGTGCGCGCGACCACCGACAGCGTCGTGCGCCAATGCGGCACGCCCAGCGCCAGCGACGCCTCGCGCAGTTCCGGCGGCACCAGCAGCACCATCTCTTCGGTGGTGCGCGTGATCAGCGTAATCATGATCGCCGCCAGCGCGACGGAACCGGCAATCGTCGAGAACCCGCCGAACGGTCGCACGATCACTGCATAGGCAAAGATTCCGACCACGATCGACGGCACACCCATCAGCACGTCCGCCGAGAAACGCACCCAGTTGGTGAACTGGCTCGCGCGATTGGCCGCCAGATAAAGACCCGCGCCGACTCCCATCGGCACTCCAATCAGGCACGCGATCCCCACCACTTCGAGCGTGCCGACGATCGCGTTGGCCATCCCGCCGCCCGGTTCGCCGACCGGCGCGGGCATGTGCGTGAAGAACGCCCAGTTCAGACTCGCGACGCCCTTGGTGAGCAGATAGCCAAGCACCAGGAACAGCGGGATCAGCGTCACGATGGTCGCGCCGACCGTGATCGCCATCATCGAATCGCTCTTGAACTTGCGATAGCGATAGCTGGTCTCGCCGTGAAGAGTGCTGACGCCGGCAGCCATTACTTGCCCGTCTCCCGATAGCGGCGCTGCTGCACTGCCAGCACCAGCGTGCGCGCCACGACGTTGAGCACGATTCCGAGAATCAGCAGCACCAGTCCAAGTTCGATTAGCGCCGCGACATAGAGGTCGGAGGTGGCTTCGGCAAATTCGTTGGCGATTACGCTGGCCAGCGTCGCCGCCGGCTTGAACAGCGACGTGGAAATCTGTGCCGAGTTGCCGACTACCATCGCCACCGCGATCGTCTCGCCGAGCGCGCGGCCCAGCCCCAGGATGATCGCGCCGATCACGCCGGTCATGCCGTACGGGATAACCGCCGTCTTGACCATCTCCCACTTGGTCGCGCCGAGCGCGAGCGCGGCCTCGCGCTGCGTATGCGGAACGACGCGAAAGACGTCGGTGCAAACCGACGAAATGTACGGGATGATCATGATGGCGAGAATTACTCCCGCCGAAAGCATCCCGACCGCCACCTTGGGCCCCTGGAAGAACGGCATCCAGCCGAACCAATGCGCCAGCGGCGGCTCGACATAGTCGCGAATCCACGGACCCATCACGAACACGGCCCACAGGCCGTACACGACGCTGGGAATTGCGGCCAGAAGATCGACCAGGAAGCCCAGCCGATGGCTCAGCCAGTCGGGCGCCATCTCGCTCAGGCACAGCGCGACGCCCAGGCTTAGCGGCACCGCGACCGCCAACGCGATGAACGATGAAACGAAGGTCCCATAGATAAACGGCAGCGCGCCGTATTGTTCGTTAACAGGATCCCATTCTGTGCTGATGAAAAAATGCAGACCGAACGCGCGAATCGCTGGAAAGCTGTCGGCAATCAGTGCCACCGCAAGTCCGAACAGCAATGCGAGAATCGACAGCGCAAGAATAAATGTGCCGGTATTGAAAATTCGATCGCCGAACAAACGCACTTGCACGGGCGCTCTCGCGCGCTTGTGCCGGACCATCGGAATGCTGTCGGCCATCGAACCTTCTAATTCGGACAAGCGAACTCTTCCTTGAGAATTTGCTGACTCGTTCACCTCGAAGCCGATCACTGCGTCGCGATCGGACTGTCCGTCGTCACAATCATACGCATCAAATGTTGCGGCAATGTTACGGAGGCTGAAAATCGCAGTGAACCCGCGAATCTTCGGCGAAA
>CALAOW010000090.1 GCA_937889395.1 uncultured Pseudomonadota bacterium
GTGTTGCCCGATACGACGTTCGAGATGGCTGGTAAGCGGCTTGATTCGTGGGTCACGCATCCGACTCGCAGGAAGATATATGCATTGCTGGCTGTTTTCGGATTCGTTGTAGCCGCTTTCCTTGCCTGGGAAGAGCAATACGAAAAAACCCAAATGGACTGGGAAGTGCTGAGTAGTACCGACATGACGACATGGGCGCAGGATTTGTCAGCTTTTAAGGTCCCCGTTGTCACGATCTGGTATGTGCCGCGCGATGAGGATGTGGCGGTGACGGTTGCGAAAGCGTTGCATGATGCTCGGTGGCATGTGGTTGAGATTCGCGAAAGCAATCCGATCGTCGGGTTTTCGATTGACGCAAGTAAAGACGTGACCCCGGCCGCGGAAGCCTTGCAAACTCTATGTGAAAAGAAGGTTGGTCTCCGCCCTGAAATTGGGCCGGGCGTGCGTGACCATGGATCGCTCGATCTGACCATTGGAAGGCGAGTGCCGTAAAAACGCCGTTCTCGCATCATGGCTTGCTCACTTTCCCGCCGGGAATCAGACGCAGCGTCGGCGCTTTCGACGGCTGAATCTTCTCGCGCACGATCATCGCCGGTTCCAACGGTGGCACGTCGGTCGGCTCAAGCGCCGCTGTAATCAATTCGCCAATCGTCCAGACGTGATCGGTGACGCCAAGCGCCATCGCTGGCGTCTTGCGTAGCGTCTCATGCACTCGGCAGAAGTTGTAGAACGCGATCCACAACGCGACTGCGGCACGATGATTTTCCAGCTTCTTGCTGAAACCGTTGGTTAATCGAGCGAACCGGCGCGTTTGCATCCGCGTCGAGAGATTGAATCGCTCGACGTATGACGTGCTGATTTTGTCGGGATCGGGATCGCCACGGAGAATTTCTTTTTCGACTTCTCTAACACGCGCGGGCGAGTAATGATGCGCTGCATCCTGTCCCCGGCTCGGTTTCGTAAACCTTGCGGACTTGCGCGTAGTCCACGTCCCAACCAAACGACTGGATCAGGAGTATCCGCAATACGGCAAGACGATACCGCTGCCATTTCCTGAAAAGCTGCAAGAACTGGCGCATGAAGTAAGCCAGTCGTGAACCCCGCCACGCTGCCGCGCTCGCGCTTGTGGGCTGGAAGGGCGAGGCACGCATTGGCTTCACCATGAGGGCATATTTGCCAAGCGTGCCTTCGGCTTCTCGGGGGATGGGTAGCCGACAATCCTTATATAGCACTTGTGCGCGATTTTTGCCACCGCGTTGCCGTCCGCGCTGGTCCGCCGAACTTAGGACACTGACGCGCTGCACTTAGGACATTCATTGCCATTTAGGACAGCGCCGCGTCATCGATTCGGGGAGCTCGGGATGCGGCGGCTCGGCTGGAGTTACGTCGATTGAGAGGACGCCGCAGGGCTTACGGTTGAACTCCTCTGAGTTCAGACTTAAATCGATTGATTTCCTTAGCCGGCGCGAGGTGTTATGGCTGCGTGAAAGGGAGGAATCGCAATGAGCCGAACGGATTACGATATCGTAGTCGTAGGGGGCGGACTCGGTGGCGCCGCCTTCGCCGTCGTGATGGCCAAAGCCGGCGCGAGAGTGCTGGTGGTCGAGCGCGAGACGCACTTCCAGGATCGCATCCGCGGCGAATTCATGGAGCCATGGGGAGTTGCAGAAACTCGCCGGCTCGGGATTTACGACGCGATCCGCAGCGCTGCCAACGATAATCCCTTCTGGCAACTCTACCTCAGCGGGATGAAGCTGGACCGGCGCGACATCGTAGCTACCACTCCACATAACTCGCCCAATCTGGCGATCTATCATCTTATGCTGCAGGAGCTGGTTCT
Source organism: uncultured Pseudomonadota bacterium (assembly GCA_937889395.1). Classification (GTDB taxonomy): domain Bacteria; phylum Desulfobacterota; class Binatia; order Binatales; family Binataceae; genus Binatus. The sequence goes on from CALAOW010000090.1 coordinate 1,841, forward strand.
CGCCGAGGCAGCGAAGGCTGGTGCCGAGGTTCGTCGGGGAGCGAAAGTATGCGAGGTAAAACCTGGCAATCCTCCCGCTGTCGCGATCGAATCAAAAGGCCGCGTGGAAGAACTGAGCCCGCGGCTGGTGGTCGGCGCGGATGGGCGCAGCTCGATGGCGCGCAAGTGGTGCGGTTTCGCGACTAAACGCGAACCTGACCGCTATTACATCGCCGGCCTGCTGTTCGAACAAATGTCCGCACCGGAGGATACCGCCATCGGTGCGTATAATCCGACGATCGGGCAGGTGGGCTTTCTTTTTCCTCAAGGCGACGGCCGCGTGCGCGCCTATGACGTCTATCCGATCGACGCGGATTTCCGCCTGCAGGGCGAAAACTCGACTGACCGATTCGTTGCGGAAGCGTTAAACAGCGGAGTTCCGCCTGAGTACTACAAAAGCGCGCGGGCGAGCGGTCCACTCGCCTCTTTCATCAGTGCCGATCACTGGGTTGAGAGCCCCTATCGCGATGGCGTGGTGTTGATCGGTGACGCGGCTAGCGCGAGCGATCCAATTTTTGGGCAGGGACTGAGTCTCACCTGCCGCGACGTGCGAGTGCTGACGGATTTCTTACGCGAGAACCAGGATTGGGCCGAAGCGTGCCGCGCCTATGCTCAGGCTCACGACCAATACTTCACGATTCTGCGCGAAGCGGACAACTGCCTGCGCGAGATCTTGGTCGATCGCGGACCAGAAGCTGACGCGCGCCGCGCGCGGGCTCTGCCGCGCGTCGCCCAGGGAATCGCGCAAATGCCCGATCAGGGATTTTGCGGGCCCGATAAACCCTTCGACGAGGGGCGGATCGCCGCCGCCTATTCGGCGACGATTAGCGCGGACGGAAGGTCACGGCCAGGCCGCTTCCCGAAGTCGGCGACGACGCGTTCTACTTCCTGTCGCAGGTGGAATTCGTTCAGATATATCTGGTTCAATCGGACCACTACGCAGTAATCACTTTGCAAAACATGGTCTATACTGCGAAGAATGTTGCGATCCAGGTCGCGAACCGGTTGGCGCAGGCGCTGGCGATAGAAGTTCAATGACGAGCGGTCCGGCCGCTCCGCGGAGACTTCTACGATGTTTGAAGACGAAACCGTCGACATAGAATGCCCGAAATGCGGTCATCGGAACTCGATGCTGGTGCGCGGGTTCGAGGAAAGCGCCGAGACTCACTTCGTATGCGTGAACTGCAAGACCGGGGTCAAGGTCGAGGCGAACGAATTTCGCCATCGGCTCGATCAGGTGCGCGAGGAGCTCGAGCGCCTCGAGCGTGACGCTGAGCAACAAGCGAAGCCCAAACCGAAACGTCCGCCGAAGGACGACTTTCAGATCTGATCTTTCATTTTCCGGCGACCGTTCAGTTCCCAGTCACGAAATATCGGTTGATTCAGGTCGGTAATTTTGCGCGCTGCGGATGATCACCTCGTAGCGCGCGGAATTACCTCGCGGAATCAACGGCTATTACGTTACTTGGACTCGACTTGGGCTGTTCATCACGCGGATGCATAGGCGGATTCCGGTCCACACTGAGCAATCCTGTACGATAGCCAGTCCACCAAATGCTACATCGTCCGCCTGTATTCATCCCCTTGGTGGTCAACGTGGTGGTCAGTCCCGCGCGCGTGGATGCTCCGCGTAATCCGTTCCGATTGAACCTACGCCGGGAGCTTGCCGTGTCGAGGAAGCTCGGCCGGACTACGGCTTTCCGATCGCGCCGGTCAGCGTGAAGGTCACAACTGAGCCATCAGCGCTAATCGCGGCTCCGGTCAGCCCCGAGCCTATCTCGCTGGCGAATTTCTTGGTGCCACCCGTGACCAGGAAGCTTCCGTTGAAATTCTCACCGCCAGTCGAATCTGGCGGTACGGCGCAAAGGAGGCCATCCTGACCGAAAGTGATCGTGCTGCCGCCCTTTGTGGTGATGACGCCGGTGCCGCTCGCGGGGAAGCATAGATCGTTACACGGGTTGTCGAGGCAGATCCCGGCTGCAGCCGAATGATTGACCGACAAAGTTCCAGTTACAGTCGCCTTTCCGATTTGCGAACCCTTGACAGTACCGCTGAAAGTCACGCTGCACTGGCCTGTGCTAGAACCCGAGCAGTCGTCCGCGGTCGGCGCCCCGGAGCCAATCGCCGAGAACGGTTTCAGCGTCACTGCGCGGGCAGGCGTCGCTGCGAGGAGCAACCCGGAAAACAACACCGCCAATGTCGCGAATGTAATCGCGCGTTTGATCTCCACCACAGCCCCTGCTACTCTTAATGCGTCTATGTTGGTCATACGGTAAGCGTACGATAGCAAGCGGTAGAGTGCAAGCCATTTTTTCGGTAGCGCCCGACTACACCAGCGCCTGCGGATGCGCCCGAGGAGCGTTCGGCCGAAATGAAGCACCGTGCCGCCCAGCGCGTAGCCGCGTGTAAGAAATGCCCTACACTGCCCGCCTACGTACGTCCCCCTGGTGTCCAAAGTGGTGGTCAGCCTCGCGCGCGCGTAGTCCCGCCTATGAATCAATGACGAACCTCAATATTCTGTTTCGTATCCTTACACTACCAATATGTCCCCTAACAGCCCGTGGTGTAAGTGGTCGCCGCTGAGGAGTTGCCGGTGGTGGTGTTTGGTGAGGGACACCAGAGCACAGCGGCCATGGGTAGGTACCATGCGGAAATCGCGATCAGCCAGCGTCGGGTAGCGCCCAGGAGCACCAAAAGCGCGGCCATGACGGTCGCCGGGCGATCCTGCAGCCCGCGCGGCGTGCCGATGCCGATCAGGTGGCGCATGACGAGCCCGAGATTGAAGCCCCCCGCATGAATCAGCAGGCGCTTGAGGATATTGGTGTGGCCGCGCAGATGCGTGCGGCGCATCCCACCCGTGTCGTAGAGATGCGCGAAGGAGCGTCCTGGTTTGCGCCGCAGCGGGCGTCCATCAGAACCAGTTCATCACGCCCCTCAGGCTATGCGAGGCCGTTTAGATTTGCGAAGGAATTCGGGCCGGATCAAGTTTTGAGAAGCGACACCTGGCTCCGGATGACCGCGCTCGCGGCACCGACCACAACTTTCTTCGAGGGTTCGCCTTTTTCCATCCAGATTTCCGCTTCTACGCGCAGTCCGTCTTCGTATTCAGTGGCCGCGGTCACACGGCCTCGGCATGTGATGCAATCGCCCTGTTGCACGCCGCCGTTTATGAACGTCAGTGAGATGCGGCTGCCTCTCATCCAATGGTGCCCAAAAAAATTCACCATCAGCTCCGACATGTAGCCGCACAGAACATATGCGGACATCAAGGCGCCGTCGTATCCCTGCCTCCGCGTGTATTCGTCATTGTGAATCGAGTCGCCGGAGAAGCTGAGTTCGTCGAGCGCACGTTGGTACGCTGTTTTCGTGAGCGGAGGAATTTCCATGCCGGGACGGATGTCTGCGGAGGCAACGGCCCTGGTGCTCATTTCCGCCTCTCGATCCCGAGCAGAATATGATCCCGGCTGCGCCGGATCTCGAGGCCGTCCTCGTCCACGCTCACCGATTCGATCACTACGTATTCGAGTCCGCGCTTGATGTACTTATCCGCGATCCTGCCTCGAGTGATAAGTTTCTTCCCGACTCGCCAGGGGTTGATATTTTCATGCTCGGTCTTTGCGCCAATTGTCGCGCGCGCGTCGCAACGGCTGCCCAGCAATTGAAATCCGGTAAGGCCTGCCATGAACGCGGGGGGCACGATGGGCCCGCCGAATGGCGAATCTTGCAGATACAGGGGATTCGGGTCCTGCCAATCTTCGCAGTAGCGCCGCACCGCATTTGCGCTAGCGGGAGTCTCGATTGGGCCGAACTCCTGGCCGACTTCGATTTGGTCGAATGGAATCGCCTTTGACATAACCAGCGAAATCGCGCGTTGTTCAGATGCTGCACGCACGAGGTGCTCGACAACGGACCACCGCCCTACGCGTCGACCTCGGACGCCGCATCCGATCCGTCCTCTTTGCCCTCCGCTGTGCCCATTCCCGAAGCCACATAATAAACCCGATTCGCGTGCGAACTGTCCAGTGCTTGACAACTTCGTCCGGCGGGGCGTTGATTCAATTCGTTGAGCACCAGAGCATTCAAGCTGAACATCGAAGCGTCATTTGCTCCATCAATCGACGATCATCTGCGCCAACTCGAACGGATCCGTCAATTGATTTCCTTGCGAATTCGATCGGCAGCATTGGTCCACCAGTGTGCCAGCTCGGTTCGATCTGGAGTGTCCGCAGGGACCAAATCAGTGAGCCCCATCCGATGACGGCGATGTTCATTACTCGATGGTTCCTACTTTCCATTGACGCATGGAACATCGCAGATGGCCTGCTGTCCGAAAACTCAGCTGAAATGAGGTAGAGTCCGTCGCCTAATGACCTGCCCCGCTAGCTCCCGCGTTTCCGCGCCCGCGGATCAGGTTTTGAGGAACCACAGCTGACCATCTGTGGATTTTCCTCGAGCGGCAATGATGATAGTTGAAGAAGTCTGTTTACGTTGCAGGCTATAAGTCACAAGTCAGCGGATCCAAGAGAATGACC
>CALAOW010000091.1 GCA_937889395.1 uncultured Pseudomonadota bacterium
TTAGGGCGTTTGCGCGCCAGCCTGCGCGACCGAACCAGGCGTCTCCAGATTGTACGGATACGCAATCGAGGGTCGCACGAACGTCGCCACCAGCAGCCCGAGCGCCGCTATCGGCGCCCAAATTCGCGCAACCACGCCGCGCGGTTTCTCGTATTCGTCAGCATCGTCGTGGATGCTCGACAACCACGAGACCCTGACGGTGAGGCCGAGAATCATCGCAAAGAAAAAAGCGATCGCTGGAATCTGCAGATCGAAATCGAAACACTCGACCACGCACATGATCGCCAGCGCCGCCACCAGCGCCGCCTGGACGGGTACGATTGTTCCCGGCAAATCCGCGAACCGGCGATAGATGAAGCTGCCTGCACGCAGGATAAACCACGCCGCCAGCGCCAGCCCGATCATCCCGGTCTCCGCGATCAGTTGCAGATAGTCGTTGTGGGCCTGTGAAAAGTACAGGTCCGACCACGGCCGCGCGCGGTATCGCGTGAATAGCTCGGGCCACGTCCCCAGTCCGATCCCCACCGCGGGAAAATCTTCGACTATCCTGAGTCCGCTCGCCCACGCACTCACCCGGTTTGGCAAACTCCCGGCTTCGCCGGATTCAGGCGGTCGTGAGCTGGCGATCTGAAATCGCGGGCGCGCTCATGTCGGTTACGCCGAGCCAGAAGCGCCGAAGCGTTACCCTATGACTCAGCGTGAACGACTCGAGCGCCGCCAGTTGCGTGGCAGAGAGCGTCTCCTGCGCAACAACGATTTCGTCGAACGGCGTTCGCGCCATGATCGCGCCTAGATTATCGAGCGACCCCAGCACCGGATAGCCGTGGAACAGCTTGCCGTGCTTGAAACTGTCGTCGTCCAACAGTCCCAGCAGTTCCGCACCCGCTCCGATCGTCGAGTGCAGGTGTTGAACCGCCGCCGCGCCGCGCGCGTCTGCCCCTACGATCACCAGGCGCCTTGCCGAATGCGCAAGGAACCGCCCGATCCGCTGGAAAACATGGAATGACCAGCGCGTTGCGACCAGGAAATTGAACAGCAAAATTACGAAGACCACCAGCGCCGCGCCCGAAATGGTTATCGGCAGTAGCGCCGACGCCAGCTTCACGGTGAGCCCCGCTATCATCGCCGCCAGCACAAAGCGCACACCCTCCGCCAGTCCCGTGTAGCGCCATATCCCGCGATAAACGCCTGCCACCAAAAACGCGCCGCAACCGATCATCACAACCCACGGCAGGCCGATCAGCATTTGGTCCACCTGCGCGATGCTCAGGTCGAAGTCGAATCGCAGCATCATCGCGCCAAAATACGCCGCCGCCACCAGCGCCACATCCAGAATCAACTCCACGAATCGACGCTTGTACCCGAAGCTCAGGATAATGCGCGCGATCGCGGGCAGGTGTTCGATTTGACCCGGAGACTCCCCGTCGAACGATCGATCCATCAGGAACAATGCCACCAGCGCAAAGAACAGCACCATGAACGGCAGCAGCAGCACCGCGTCGTAACCCGGAACTACAGTCAGCGCGATCGCGCAACCGCCCGCTATCGCCTGCAGGCCGATCAACGTCGCTGCCGCGCTCCGGGTCGACAGGCCAAGCCGCGTTAGCCGATGATGCGAATGGTCGAGGCCGCGCTTCGATATCGGATTTCCCGTCGCCAGCCTCGTCACCGTCACCGTCACGGTGTCGAGCAGCGGAACCATCAGCGCCAGCAATGGCATCGCCATGCGCGCCGGCAGAGAACCCTCGCCATAGCGACTGGCTTGAATCGACAGCACTCCCAGCACGAGCCCCACCGCCAGCGCGCCTTCGTCACCCATAAAAATCGACGCGGGCGGAAAGTTGAAAACCATGAATCCCGCCAGCGCACCGGCCAGCGCCAGCCCCACGACCATCGTTCCCTCGTGCTGATGCAACCCCGCGACGGTCGCGATACTCAACGCCGCGACAATTCCGACTCCCGCCGCAAGGCCGTCGATCCCGTCGATTAAGTTGAACGCGTTGGTCGCCGTGATCAGCCAGAAAATCGTGAGCGCGATGTTGAGCGAGTGGTAGGGAAGGAGGTCGAGCTGGGGCCCCCACCCTCCGAGGATACAGATCGCCGCCAGTTCCAATATCAGTTTATGCCGCGGCCGCAGATCAACGATGTCGTCGAGCAATCCAACCAGGCACATCGCGACCGCAAACCCCGCGAGCCAGGGGAGACTGTGGTACGGCAGTCCTGACAGGATGCCGACGAATCCGATCGCGGCTATTAAGCCCGCCATCACGGCCAAGCCTCCCAGCAACGCCGTCGGCTTGGCATGCGGGCGGTCGCTCGAAGGTTGTGCAATGATCCCGAAGCGAACGCCTGCCGCTTTTGCCACCGGCATCATCGCCGCCGCGACGATAAACGCAGACAACGGCGTGAGCGCTATTTCAAACCCGGTGGTCAATCTTCAGCTCCACCTACAGTTCTTTGTTGCTCTCTGCCTATCACCAAATCCGCCCACCAACGCTCAAGCCTCGCAAATAGAACAACCGCATCTCGGTCAACCAAAGCGCTCAGCGCGAAGATGCGAATCGCTGACAATCATGGCGAGCCTGAGAAGCATAGAGCCTCGGTCAGGCGAACATGGCAGAAGATAGAGGCCTACGTCAAGATGCGCTACGTTAATTTATTACTCGCGTAGACCCGTCCAATAGCGGAGCGCAGGCGCGGAGGAACACAACCATGCCTGGCGCACGAAATCCAGATCAAACCGGCCAAGGTCGCGCGCTTCCTGCCTATTGATCTCGTCGATCTCGAAGTGACAGAAGAGCGCCGGTCATTTGTCTGCGACCTTATGCAGGTACTTCTCGGGATGCGCGATGAACGAGTCGCGCTCCGATTTGTCGCAGAAGTAGTAATGCTTGCCCGCGTACTCGGCGGCGGGCGTGTCGCTCTTCACATAAAGCTTCATGCCGCAGAAGGCGCACTTGGTGCTCGTGCCGACATCCGCCGCGGCTGGCGAAGCAAGCACCCTGGCTATCGCGGCTGAATCGGCGCACCACGCCGGCGTGGAGAGCGGTGCGATCGAGAGAATCGAAAGCGCGAACAGGATCGCGAGCATTATCGGGAAATTTGAAAGTTTCATTTTTGTCATCGGATTGGTCGGTTTTGTTAACCGCAATCCGTTACCCCGGTTCTCCTTTTATCTAAATGCACTATAACTTTTTCGTTCTCGCAGCATCGCGGATCAGTTTGGCAAACGAGATTAACCCGTCGGCCGCATCATCCCATTGGACCCTGGTACACCTCGGCGAAGCGAATGCCGAGCTCCATAGGGATCGCGAGGTTGGCATCGCGATTGGTCTTCAGGCAAACGACTGCCGGCCCGTTCGATCCCTTCGCGCCCTTCAGCGCCGCTTCGAGGTCTTCCATGCGATCGACGTAAAACGGTTGGCAGCCCAGGCCCTCGGCGACCCGGTCCCATCGCACTGTCCCCATCTCGGTGCCGAACGTCCGTCCGAAGAGCATCCGTTCATTCGGCTCCTCCATCGTCCATGAACCTTCGGCGAACACCACGGTCCTGACCTTCAGGCCTTCGCGCGCAGCCGATTGCATCTCCATGAAGTTGAACCCCGCAGCTCCGTCGCCGGTCACGCACACCACCTCGCGCGCCGGGTTGCCAAGTTTCGCTCCAATGGCAGAAGGGATTCCCGTGCCAAGCATGCCTAGCTCAAGAATGTTCAGGTACGACCGCGGCTTGGTCGATGGCAGAAACCAGGCTGCCCACAACGAAGTGTTGCCGCCGTCGGCGACGTAGATGCTGTCCGGGCCGAAGACCTTGCCGATTGTTTGCATCGCCTGCGCCGGATGAATCCCGGGTCCGCGCCAGGCCGCGACCGGTGCGAATCGCTCCTCGAACCATTTGCGAGAAATCTCTCGATACCGCTGCGCGTCCTCGCCGCCCCTTGGCCGGGCTCGCTCCGTCTTGAGGATGCGCAACAGGCCCTCGAGCGCGCTTTTCGCGTCGGAAACGATCCCGAGTGCAAGCGGACGCGTGACGCCCATGTTGCGCTGATCGATATCTACCTGGATGAGCTTCTGATTGGCGGGATCGCCCCAGTACTTGTCGTAAGGGATGTCAAGGTTACCCATCCTGGAGCCCGCGACCAGGATGACGTCTGACTCGTGGCGCGCGAGGTCCGCACCAGGGCCGTAGCCGTTCAGGAAGTTCGGATGATCGATCGGCACCGATGACCGCCCGGCTATCGTACCGATGACGGGACACTTGAGCAGCTCGACTACCGCCAGGACCGCTTCGTTCGCTCCGGCGCGATCTACTCCGCCGCCCGAGATCACAATCGGCCGTTTGGCGCCGGCGAGCATCCGAGCCGCCTCCTCGAGCTGCGCCTCCGAGGCCCGCGGACCCGCTGCCCGGTACTGGTCCGGCGTCAACAGCCGGACCTTTGCGTCGTCACCCATCGCGTACATCACGGGCGCCGGTATCTCGATATGAACCGGACCCGGCCTCCCGATCCACATTTCGCGAAAGGCAATCCTCATCACTTCGGGGATGCGCTCCCACGACAGAATCGGACCGCTCCATTTGACCACCGGCTTGAAGACTTCGAGCTGATCCTGACCCTGGAACGTCGCAGGTGACGACGGATAAACGATCCCCAGGCGATGCTGCGCGGTGATAACGACGACGGGTACGCCCTCGTGCCGCGCCGTGATCACGCCGGGGATCAGATTCGCAGACCCGGGACCGGGGTTGCCAAGCACCGCGGCCACCTGGCCGGTCGTCTTGTACAGCCCTTCCGCCATGTGGACGGCAGCAGCCTCGTGGCGAACGGGCACGAATCGCACTTTGTACTGCTCCAACTTGGCGAGCAGCGGATCGACCTCCGGACACGGGAGTCCAAACACGAACTTGATTCCCTCGCCGACGAGACATCGCAGAAGAAGCTCTGCTCCAGTAATTTCACTCATAATGTTCTCCCTTGAGGCAGCCGGTTAGTCGGTATTGAAGCAACGATGCAGTCGAAACGAAAAAAAACGCCTGGGGCGGCAACCGCTCTCCCCCGAATCCGGACACTACCCTCGTAGCCAAATCCGAGGCAAGCCGCGTCTCACCATTCGAATCTAGACCCCGCCTTCCCCGGCCCAATCCGCGCGGATACGATCGACTCATGCCCGGCCTCGACGTTATCCTCGCGCCCGCGCTGGCTCCCGATGATCTCGTCGGCCTCGAGCTCCACTTCCTCGACGCCATCGCCACGCGCGATACACCGCCGGTCCTGCTCATCTACGCGTCGCTTGGCCGCTCCATCTCGATCGGCCGCTATCATTTATTTGGCGGAGCGCCCGAGCGCG
>CALAOW010000092.1 GCA_937889395.1 uncultured Pseudomonadota bacterium
GTTGGCGGCGCGACCGGCAGATTCGACGCGTCCGTTCTGGCGCCCGCCCGTTTCGGCGCCGGCGGCTGATCGAATCTTTCTCTTGACTCCATGAGCGATGCAACCTTCTTCGCGTCTGCCGGGGACCGTCGAGCAGGCCGAGGCTCTGATAATAGCGGATGGTATCGACGGGCAGGGCAGAAGCCCTTACCAGCTCGGGCAGGCTGTACAACCTCATGAGCATCTACTCTTAGAGTAATCGCGTTTATCGAACACGACGGCGCCGACTACCTCGTCTTGAAAGCAGCGTGGCTGCCACGTAGCTCTTGGTTCCTCAAATCAGTTTGCCGGAACGATATGGATCGGCATGCGGCCGTGAAGCTCGACGGATAGCGATGCCGTGCCGTTGTGGTCAGCCGTAAAGGCGTGCTCCGAGCCGTGGCGCATCGCGTATTTGGCGCCCGGCCGCAGCCGCTCGATGCGAATCTCCTGCGGGCCAGGCTTCGCGCCCGGATAGAGCACAAGGTCGAGGTCGTCGCTGTTGCTGAATGCGCGCGCCACCAGCACATCGGGATATTTCGCATCGGTGAGAATCGGTCCGCGCAATGATGCCTCGGGCGGGCCCTCCGCGATGGTCCTGCGAAAGTCATCGCGGCGATGGATGCGCGCACGCATCGCCATCGCGTTCGAGAGATTCGAGCCCTTCGAATATCGCAGTACGCCGCCGTCATCGGCGCGGCCACAATCCCCATCGAGCGCGCGCAGGGCTGCATCGGCAATTTCGTAATCGCCGAACTCGCGCGCGGTGTCCATCAGCATCGCGTACACGCCGGCATAGCCCGATTTGTAATTGCCGAAGTCGAATCCCTTTCCCGGCATCGAAAGCCGCTTCGCGCCAGTCTCATCGGACTTGATGATGTATTTCAAATCCTGTCGCGCCGTGGCCCACATCCGCTGCGCGCGATCGGGCGCGAAGCAATTCTCGAATACCGCGAAGACCGCATCTCCCGCCGGAAATGGAAGACGAATTCCCGTCAGCGAGGAGCGCAGCCCGATGATGCTGCCGCTGTAGTCGGTGAATTCGGTATCGAGATTCTTGAGCCATCGATCGAGCACGCCCGGAACGTATTTTGTGCCGAACACGCGATCGTAAATCTTGAGCGAGGTCATCCCGTAGTGATTGCAAATCGGATAGACCCAGTTCGGCTCGCACGGATAGAGGCAGAATTCCGAATCGAGGAAATTTTTAGCCACCGATTGCGCGATGGTGTGCGCGTCGTGATGGAACACGCGATGTATGTTGCGCCGAAACGGCAGGCTGCCGGGCTCGGCGTAGCGGCGGTCTCCGGTGTTCGACATGTACATGCAGAGCTGGATGCCGAACCATCCGGTGAGCATGATGTTGTCCCTGGCCGCGGGATCCGGATCGGTGAGATTCAAATTTCCCCACGCCGACTCCCATAGCCAGTAGCCCCAGATTCGGCGATCGAGATACAGCTCGATCAGGTTGCGCTGCGCCTGCGAGAGATAGCCATGAAAGCTCGGCGTGTACATGCACTGCAGCATGCCCAGGCCGTAACTCAGGTGATTGATCTGATAGCGCAGCGCCGCAGTCTGGAACTGATCGACCTTGTCGTAGCCGTTCATCTGACCGACCGGCTGGAGCGCGCGATCGAGCGCATAGCGCGACGATGCGAGGTCGTCGGGCGTGAGTTCGCGCTCGGCCATTGCCGGCACCGGCGCCGCAACTTCGATCGCCTCGGCGATCGCCGTCCCGATGCTGCGCTTGCGCGCCTCGAGCTTCGCAAGCTCGGCAGTCTTGCGCGCCTGCTGCCGCTGATATGCATAGATGCCGATTCCCGCGACTATCGCGGCGACGAAATATGGCGCGAGGAACCAGCTTTGCTCGCCTGCCATCTTACCGGCCAGCAGCGCCGAGCCGAGCCATACGATGACGGGCGCAATCACCATCCCGGCGCCGAACCATACGAACACGGCAAGCGCGAACAGCGCCAGCGTCAGCACAAACAGCAGCGTCGCCCATCCGCCAACCGCGAGGAATCCGCCGCCGGGAATCCACAGGCCCAGCCCCGCAGCCTGCAGCGACGGCGACATGCTGAGGATCGTCGGCAGCAGGCCGAGGATGCACATCGCGGCGTAGATCATCGCAATCCGGCGATGATGCGCCGAGGTCACCGGCCCGACGGCCGCTTCTCTTCGAATGAATGCCTGAGCGATATCGCTTGGTATAACGGCCACCGCTGTTCTCCTCGATTCCTTATCTCATGCAAACGGGAACCGGCACGCTCGCGACGCTGGCGAGGTCGTCGTGATGATGATGGTGAGTGTGCAGGTGGTAGCCGTATGCGGCGCCGATCGAGAGCAGAATCTCTATCGATGCGGCAATCGCGAGTGTGCGCAGTCCCAGGCGGCGACTCGACTGCGGCGCCGTGAGCGCGGGCGCGGCGCCGATCAGACGCCACTCAGTCGCGGGATTGCTCGGCGCATCGTCGAGCGTATCGCCCGATCTCAGCACGAATCGTTTGATGACGCCGAAGCCGAGCACGACCTGGCTGATGATGAACGCTGCAAATGCGCAACACGGCATGAAAATAGTGCCCCTCGCAGATCTCATTGTATAAGGCGGAGTCCAAAGTCAAATACGCAGCTTCGATGGCAGCCGACCGCCTCGTACTCCTGCTTCGCTCCCGCGTCGAAGGCCCCGCCCGCTATGCCACATGAACGCACGCACGCGCGGGCCGCGTTAATCCATCATGGCGCCTGGTTGCTGAACACGATGGTGCCGCTGGCGGCGAACATGCCGCCGACACCATGCGCGATCGAGATTTTCGCGCCGAGCGCCTGCGCTGCCGCGATGCCGCGCAACTGCCGGATGCTCTCCTGCATCGCGTACATCCCGTACATGCCCGAGTGCATGTAGCTGAGACCGCCGCCGTTGGTGTTGAGCGGGAGCTTCCCGCCCGGCGCCGTGTTGCGCCCGGCGATGAAGGCGGCCGCCGCGCCCGGCTTGCAGAAGCCGAGATCCTCGAGCCCGTAGAGCGGCAGATGCGCGAACGCGTCGTAGATCATCAGGTGATCCACGTCCGCGTGCGTGATGCCGGCCTCGTCGAAGGCCTTCTTGCCCGAGACGCGGAACGCCTTGGAGGTTGTGAAGTCCTCCATCTGGCTCACCATCGGCGTCTCCACGCTCTCTCCCGTCCCGAGGATGTAAACGGGCTTGCGCGGGAAGTCCCGGGCGCGGTGGAAAATAGACGTGGCGGCATTGGTCGCAGCGTTGCAGGCGGATTTCCCCGGCTCGGGCGCCCACCCAGAAATGCAGGGTCTCCGGCGTCGGCTCCGGCATCGGTCTCTTCATCTCGGCCAAGGCTGAGTCTCCCCTCTCGATTTAATGTCAACCGCTCGCCGCGGCGCCGGCGGCGTTGCGGCGCATCCGGTCGGCGGCGGTCGATCGGATCAAGTAGCGCTCAGTGAGCAGCGCGCGCAAGCCGCACCGGCGGCTGACGAACGTGCGTCCCGGAGCGCGCGGCTGCGGTGCGCGAACGGATGCGGGATTTCGCGGGGGCGCGCGCTGTTGTACTAATCATTAGTCGTCGCAACGATCCGGGATTCCTCGGCTCCGCTCGGGATGACAAAATAAAACGATTCGATCGCGGCAGGAAACAAAAAGCATATGGCAGACAACGACAACAAAACTTCTATACGATCCAACAGCAGCGTTTTGCTCGATGGTCCGTCGCGCGCGCCGGCGCGCGCGATGCTCAAGGCCGTCGGCTTCACCGACGAAGACCTGAGCAAGCCGCTGATCGCGGTCGCGCATACGTGGATCGAAATCATGCCGTGCAACGCTCATCTGCGGGATCTCGCCGCGCACGTGAAGCGGGGAATCCGCGCCGCAGGCGCGACGCCGATCGAATTCAACACGATCGCGGTGTGCGACGGAATCTCGATGGGCACGGCTGGGATGCGCGCGTCGCTCATCAGCCGCGAAGTGATTGCCGACTCGATCGAACTCACCGTGCGCGGGCATCTGTTCGACGGCGTCGTGGCGATGTCGGGATGCGACAAGACAATCCCGGCGACGGTGATGGCGTTGCAGCGGCTCGACCTGCCCTCGCTGATGATTTACGGCGGATCGATCCAGCCCGGGCGCTTCGGCGATCAACAGGTTTCGATTCAAGACGTGTTCGAAGCGGTCGGGGCGCATTCGGCGGGCAAGATGAAGCTCGAAGACCTCAAGCGGCTCGAGGACGTCGCGTGTCCCGGAGTCGGCGCATGCGGCGGCCAGTTCACCGCCAACACGATGGCGACGGCGACCGAACTTTTGGGCATCTCGCCGATGGGCTCGAACAGTATTCCTGCGACGGATCCGAAAAAGCCCGAGAGCGCTTTCCAGGCCGGGCGGCTCGTCGTCGATTTGCTCAAGCGCAACATCCGGCCCAGCCGGATAATCACCAGGAAGGCGCTCGAGAATGCGATCGCGGCGGTCGCGATGACGGGCGGATCGACCAACGCGGTGCTGCACTTGCTCGCGATTGCGCACGAAGCGGGAATCGCGCTCGACATCGACGACTTCGACCGGATCAGCTCGCGCACGCCGCTGCTCGCCGACCTGAAACCGGGCGGCCGTTTCCTGGCGACCGACATGTACAAGGCGGGCGGGATTCCGCTGATCGCCAAACGCCTGAAGGAAGCCGGGCTGCTCCACGAAAACGAAATGACCGTGACGGGCAGAACGATTGGGGTCGAAGCCGACGCGGCGCGCGAGACGCCGGGGCAGGAAGTCGTGCGTTCAATCGGCAAGCCAATCAAGGAAACCGGCGGGCTGGTGATTCTCAAGGGCAACCTCGCGCCGGAAGGATGCGTGGTGAAAGTCGCGGGGCATGAGCGCATGACGCATCGCGGGCCGGCGCGCGTCTTCGACTGCGAAGACGATGCGTTCAAGGCGGTGTCGAAGCAGCAGATCAAAGCCGGCGACGTCGTCGTGATCCGCTACGAGGGACCGAAGGGCGCGCCCGGGATGCCCGAAATGCTGGGCGTCACGGCGGCGCTGTCGGGGCAGGGCTTGGGAGAATCAGTCGGGCTGCTGACCGACGGACGTTTCTCGGGCGCGACGCATGGCCTGATGGCGGGACACGTCGCGCCGGAAGCGGCGGTCGGCGGACCGATCGCGGCGGTACGCGACGGCGACGTAATCACGTTCGACATCGCCAAGCGGAGACTCGACGTCGATCTCACCGATGCGGAAATCAAGACGCGGCTGAAGAATTGGAAAGCGCCGGAGCCTCATTATAAGAGCGGCGTGATGGCCAAGTACGCGCAGTCGGTATCGTCGTCGTCGCGCGGCGCCGTAACCAATTGAGGGAGTCAATCGAAACGACAGCGATGGCGCTGGCGGCATTCGCGATGCTCGCGGGCGGCGTCGTTATCGGCGCGAACTCTGTTCGCGCGCAGGACGACTGGCACGCCGTCGAGCGGCATACGACGACGC
Organism: uncultured Pseudomonadota bacterium; assembly: GCA_937889395.1. Classification (GTDB taxonomy): domain Bacteria; phylum Desulfobacterota; class Binatia; order Binatales; family Binataceae; genus Binatus. The sequence continues at coordinate 5,489 of CALAOW010000092.1, forward strand.
AGGCGCCGGCGGACACGAGCGCGGGCGCGGCGCTTGTGGCGTGCGGCGAAGCGGCGCGGCCGGCGGGCGAGCCGTACAAGACCATCGTCGCGCAGCTCAACGATATGTGGGCAACGAATTTCCCCGTTTACGAATCGCTCAAAGCCGACTCGCCTCACGCAAGCAGCGGCGGATGCATCTTCTACAACCAGCGGTCCCTCGACAGCCTGCTTCAACAGTGGATGAGAGTCGACGACCCGGACACCGTTCGGCCGATGCTCTACGCGATCTTCGCGCACGAGATCGGCCATCTCGCGCACGGCGACTTCGATCCCGGCAGTGAAAAAGTCCCGGTGAGGAACAAGGAACTCGCGGCGGATCAGTTCGCCGGCTACTCGCTCGAGCGGATGGGGATTCGGCGCCTCGACCCGGTCGAAGTGACGCGCTACTACCAGCTCACGGGCGACGACTTCGTCGGCGCCGCGTCGGGGCACGGCAGCGGCGATGCGCGCACGACGGCGTTTCAGGACGGATGGCATCGCGCCGAAATCGGACTGCCGGAACAGGGCACGCAGCCCGCGGGCGGACTCGGCGAGCCGTGAGCGCCTCGACAATTTCGAATCGATCGCAGACCGCCCACGACGCGATTCGCGGCGAATCCGGCGTGATCGAAGCGCGCTCGCTCGGCTTTCGCTACGGCGATCGCCAGGCGCTCGACGACGTGACTTTTTCGATCGCGCGCGGCGAGATTTTCGGCTTCCTGGGACCCAACGGCGGCGGCAAAACCACTTTGTTCAAGTTGCTCTCGACGCTGGCGCCGATTCAATCGGGAAGTGCGCAAATGCTCGGTCACGACCTGGCAGGCGAAACCCGTGCGGTGCGGCGCCGGCTCGGCGTCGTGTTTCAGCATCCGAGTCTCGATGGCAAGCTGACGGTCGGCGAAAATCTCGCGCATCATGGTCATCTATATGGAATCACCGGGATGCGGCTGCGCGAGCGGATTGCGGCGATGCTCGAGCTCCTCAGACTGTCGGCGCGCGAACGCGACCGGGTCGAGACGTTGTCGGGCGGACTGCAGCGCCGCGTCGAGCTCGCCAAGGCTCTGCTCCACGAGCCGGAGCTGCTGATCCTCGACGAGCCCAGCACGGGCCTGGATCCGACGGCGCGCCACGAGTTTTCGAATTACCTCGAGCATCTGCGCGAGCACGCGGGCGTGACGGTCGTGCTGACGACGCATTACATGGAAGAGGCCCAGCGATGCGATCGCATCGGGATGCTGCATCAAGGCAAGCTGGTCGCAATCGCGCCGCCGGGCGAACTCAAGTCCGAGGTCGGCGGTGACGTAATCGTGATCCGGGCGCAAGCGCCTGAACTCCTGCAACGGAAAATCCTCCAGCGCTTCAAGCTCAGCAGCCAGCTCGTGGACGGCGCGATCCGTATCGAACGAATCCGCGGGCATGAATTGCTTCGCGACCTGATCGACGCATTCGGCGAGGAGATCGAATCGGTCTCATTGGGCAAGCCGACTCTCGAGGACGTATTCGTGCACCTGACCGGGCATCAGTTCTTCGCGAGCACGGCACAGACGGAATAGACTGAGATGCGCGAAATTTTTCTTCAGGCCGCAACGCTCTGGCAGCGCGAGATCGTGCGATTCATACGCCAACCGATTCGCGTGATGAGCGCGATTGCGACGCCGCTGGTCTTCTGGCTGCTGCTCGGCGCCGGCCTGCAAGCGTCATTCAAGCCGAGCGGGATGCCGGCCGGCATCGGCTACGCGCAGTACTTTTACCCCGGCGTGATCGTGCTGATGCTGCTGTTCACGGCGATCTTCGCGACCGCCTCGACCGTGGACGATCGCCGCCAGGGTTTTCTGCAGGGCGTGCTGGTCGCGCCGATCTCACGCGCGACGATCGTGCTCGGCCAGGCGCTTGGCTGCACGACGCTGTCCCTGATGCAGGGAGCTATCTTCCTCGCGATGGCGCCGCTGGCGGGAATCCGCCTCAGCCTCGAAGCGATCGTGGTGTCGGCTGCGATGATGGCGGTTATCGCGTTAGCGATGACGAGCATCGGGCTGGCGATGGCGTGGCGAACCGAATCGACGCAGGGCTTCCACGCGTTCATGAACATGCTCTTGCTTCCCATCTGGATGCTGTCGGGCGCGGTCTTTCCGGTGGCGGGCGCGCCGGCATGGTTCCAGTGGACGACGCGGTTGAATCCCCTGACCTACGCGGTGGATGCGCTTCGGCGGGGACTGTATCTCGCGGAGCCGGCCTCGAGCGGTGCAACGATGCCGATGGGATCGTCGGTGGCGATTGCGATCGCGTTTGCCGCGTTCGCCTTTATCCTGGCGACGCGCGTCGCGCGCAACGCCTCGACGATTTGAGGGCGATTCAGCGCGGGGGCATCCGCAGTGCGCCGTCGAGGCGAATCGTCTCGCCGTTGAGCATCCCGTTCTCGACGATGTGGCGCGCGAGCGCCGCGTATTCAGACGGCTTGCCCAGCCGCTGCGGAAACGGAATCTGCGCGGCCAGTGCTTTGCGGTTCGCCTCGGGCAAACCCGCCAGCATCGGAGTCTCGAAAGTTCCCGGCGCGATCGTGCAGACGCGGATGCCGAGCGACGCGAGGTCGCGCGCTATCGGCAACGTCATCGAAACCACGCCGCCCTTCGACGCCGAATAAGCAACCTGCCCGATCTGTCCGTCAAACGCGGCGACCGACGCGGTATTGATGATCACGCCGCGCTCGCCGTCGGCGCCGGGCTGATTTTTTGCCATCTGCGCCGCGGCCAGCCGCGTGACATTGAAGGTGCCGATGAGATTCACCGCGATCACCTTGCTGAACAGGTCCAGCGAGTGCGGGCCTTCCTTGGTGACCGTGCGCATCGCGCGGCCGATACCGGCGCAGTTTATCGCGATATTAATCAGACCGAACTTCGCCACCGCTTTCGCAATCGCGTCAGTTACCTGATCGGCGGAGCCTACATCGGCCTGGACGAAGATCGCATTGTCGCCGAGCGACTCGGCAACTTTGGCGCCGGGCGACGACGCTAAATCGAGAATCGCTACCTTGGCGCCGGCCGACGCGAATTCGCGGACGGTTGCTTCGCCGAGTCCGGAGCCGCCACCGGTCACAAGCGCGACCGCATTTTTAAGATTCATATCAACCTCGCGCAGATAGATGATGCAAACGCGAAGACGTTATGACCGCAGACGCGGCGATGCAACCGGGATGGAAGCAAGCGCTGAGAGGAGGCGCGGCAACCGGTTGCAGCTCTGGCTCAGCTCGGTCTCAACGCGTGCCACGAGAAGCCCGCGGGCGCGGTCGCGGTGACCAGCGCAATCGGAACCCATAGCGTGAAGATGAGTCCGAGCATCGGCGAATGCCATAGCCAGAACAGCCCGTAAATCAAGTAGGCGGCCAACAGCGCGCCGTGCAGCATCGTTCCCGACTCGCCCAGCCGCTCGTCGATTCGCGAAAACAGTTTCGACGCCAGCATCCCCTGCCCCAGGCAATGCCACGTCCCGTAGAAGCGGCATCGCCGGCAGATATTGCCGCTTGCCTCGAACCACAACGCGCCCATCAACCCGAGCCCGAAGATCGCGGCGCCCGCGCTGTGCTCGGATGCGATTGAAAGCGCGACAATGGTGAACAGGATCAGCCCACCCAAGCCAACTACGCGAAACATGATTGGCGTCTGGAGGATGTAAATGAATGGTTCGAAGGGGCCGGGGTTGCGTCGCATATGATGTGAGTACGAACGACCAATCTACTCGTTACCCGAAAACGCGCAAGCAGAGCCCAGCCCTCGCTTTTTCTCCTCGAAGAAGAATGATCTGTTTCCCGCGATGACCAGAATCGAAATGAACAACAACACACCCGTCCAAATGCATTTGGTAAATTGTTCGGTTTGGAACGCCTCCGCCGTTGCATCCAGCGCCATATGGAACAGGATCGCGGCCGCGATGCTTCGATTGTTTTTGTAGTACACCCAGTTCATGAGGATGGCTGCGGGGATGACACTGACAAAGAAGTTGGCGAGGTAAATCGGGCTGCTATTCCACAGGCCGTACTGATAGTTGTGATCGATGAAGAACAGGGGAACGTGCCACGTCGCCCATAGGACGCTGAACAACAGCGTCGCCTTCATCATGCCGAATTTCGCTCGCAGGCTGTCCATTCCGTAGCCTCGCCATCCGAGCTCTTCGAAGGTGGGAGCGAGAACAATGATCGGTAGCATGGCCGCAAATCCGCCCGATAAGCGGAACTGATCGGCGGATCGGCCAACCTCAACCGACAGCCATGTCGAAAGAAACAACGCCAACGGCGCCAGCAGCAAAATGACCGGGAGGTAGCCGGGTCGGATGAGCCTGAGACTGACAAGTCTCTCCTTGAAATCGTGCTTCAGGTCCCGGCTCCCTGAACTCCAGATCATGATCAGGGCTGCACAAAACGGTCCTAGCAGGCCAACCAGCGCGAACAGATTGCTGTATAGCTCCATTGCGCGCTGGTAGCTGTAGTAAGCAGCGAACGACCAGGGCGCCCAGGTCAGAACGAACACCAGCGCAAAGTAGCTAAGCGGTTTGTATCTGTAAGAATCGCCCATGCGGTCCGCTCGGTCGGCAGAACCTTTCAATCTTCCTGAGCTGGAAGCGATCCGAATACTAAATTCGCGCGCGGTTCGATCACGCAAGCCGGCCGAACCAGGGGACGAAGCGGCCGACCTCGCGCGCCCACGCCTCGTACTGCGGGGCATACGTCCGGATCAAATACTCTTCCTCTTCGAGCGCCTGATGGCGGAGGTTAAGGATCGCCGCGATTACGATGATGAACGAGAGCAGCGCCGGAATCAGCAGCATCCAGCCCACCAGCGTTACGATCATCCCGAGATAGATCGGATTGCGCGAAACTCGGAACGGTCCGGAGGTGATTAGCCCGGCTGCGGGACTGTCCTGCTCGGTGCTGATCGGGATTTCCCAAGACGCGCCCATCGTCGCGATCGCCGAGTTACTCCAGGGTGAGGCCGAGGTTAGCGGCGCCCCACACGACGCCGACACGATCGCCCGTCTGTTTGTTGTCCGGCGAACGCACCGCTAGCGCTGCCCAGTCCAATCACGGGGCCCGACCGAGCGCCATCGAGCGCGAATCGCTTGGTACTGCGCGGCCGGCAACGGCCCTGCGTTGGCGTGCGCGATATTCGATTGCCATCAGGATGAACCGCGAAGATACGGAAAATTGGGAAACCAAGCAAAAAGAAAAGGGCCGGGCGACGATGCGTCCGGCCCTTCCAGCAATGCGAGCTGTGAAATCCGCTCAGGCGGCCCGCTTGGTCTCGATTGCCAGGCTCTCATCGGCAATCGAGCCGCGCTTGGAGAAGCTGACCGCGACCGCTAGCGCAACGATCGCCAGCACGACGATCGCGACGCGCAGCAGAGTCACACCGCCGAGCGCGACCGTTGTGAAAGGCGCCGCTAAAATCGCGACCAGGTTCATCACCTTGATCATCGGGTTCAGCGCAGGGCCCGCCGTGTCCTTGAACGGATCGCCGACGGTGTCTCCCACCACGGAAGCTTTGTGCACGTCGGTGCCCTTGCCGCCCAGGAATCCGTCCTCGATCTTTTTCTTGGCGTTGTCCCAGTTCGCGCCCGCATTCGACATGAAGACCGCCATCAGCTGGCCGGTCAGGATCGTGCCGCCGAGGAACCCGCCGAGTGCGCCCGCGCCGAGACCGAAACCGACCAGCAGCGGCGAGAAGATCGCCAGGATTCCGGGACCGAGCAGCTCTTTCTGCGAAGCTGCCGTGACGATATCTACGCACGCGCTGTAGTCGGGCAGCTCTTTGCCCTCCATGATCCCCGGATGCTCGCGAAGCTGGCGGCGGACCTCGAACACGATCTGATAGGCCGCGCGGCTGACCGCCTTAATCGCGAAGGAACTGAACAGGAACGGCACCGCGCCGCCGATCATCAGGCCCACGAACACGGTGGGCATATTGATCTGCACGCCAATCGCGCCGAGATGAGCCTCATCTATGAATGACCGGAACAGCGAGACTGCCGCCAGCACCGCGGTCGCAATCGCCAGGCCCTTGGTCAGCGCCTTGGTGGTGTTGCCGATCGCGTCCATCCAGGACAGCGTCTTGGACGCCTCCTCCTGATGGATTCCGCCCATCTCGAAGATGCCGTGGGCGTTGTCGGTGATCGGTCCGTAGGTGTCCATCGCGAGGATGAAGCCGGTGGTCGTGAGCAAGCCCAGCCCGGTCAGCGCGATTCCGTAAAACTGGAGCGCGAGCGACTCGTGGAAAATAGCCATCGCGCCGATGATCGCGGCTGCGATCGCCAGCAGCGCCCAGACCGACGACTCGAGACCCTCGGCCATCCCCGACAGGATCAGAGTTGCCGGGCCGGTGCGCGCCGCCATCGCGGTTTCGGTGACGGGGCCCTTGTCCGGATGCGTGAAATAGTTAGTGAGCCACAGCGTCACGACGGCGAGAATGATTCCGAGCGACGCGCAGCAGGCGAAGCGCCAATCGGGCGCGCCGGTGCGCGGGTCGTCGAGGTAGAAATAGTTGACGACGAAGAATCCGATCACGGATGCGATCGCCGAGGTCATGTAGCCGACGTTGATCGGGCGCATCGGATCGAGCATTTTGCCGGCCGGCACGCGCACCGCCATGATTCCGATGATCGAGGAAAACACGCCGACGCCGCGCAGGATCAACGCGAACATGATCAGTTTGATGGCGAACGCGCCCGCGTACTGTCCATAGGCCGCGATAAAGTCCGACTCCTGCAGCGCGTAGGCCGCCAGGATGATCGCGGCGACCAGCGTCACTTCGTAGGACTCGAAGACGTCGGCCGCCATGCCGGCGCAGTCGCCGACGTTGTCGCCGACGTTGTCGGCAATCGTAGCGGGATTGCGCGGGTCGTCTTCGGGGAGGTCCTGCTCGATTTTGCCGACCAGGTCGCCGCCGACGTCAGCCGCCTTGGTGTAGATTCCGCCGCCGACGCGCATGAAGAGTGCGGCCAGCGAGCCGCCGAAGCCGAATCCCACGAGCACCTTCATCGCGTTTTCGCGGAACACCAGGAAGATGATCGTCGCGCCGAGCAGTCCCAGGCCGACCGTGAACATCCCCGACACTCCGCCCGCCTTGAATGCCAGTTCCATCGCGTCCTTGAAGCTGGTCAGCGCGGCGTTGGCGCTGCGGACGTTGGCCTTGACCGCCAGCCACATCCCGACGTAACCGGCGCTGTAGGAAGCGGTGACGCCCATCAGGAAGGCGATCGAGATGCCCAGCGGCAGGTACAGGCCCTGATAGACGTTGCGGTACATGAGGAACAGCGCGACGAAGATGACGGCGACGAACCAGATCATGGTTTTGACCTGGCGTCCGAGATACGCCATCGCGCCAAGTTCGATCGCGTCGGACACGTCGGTCATCGATTTTGGTCCGGGGTCTGCCGCCAGCACCACGCGTATCAGCACAACTCCGTAGGCCAGCGCGACCAGCGCCGAGACCAGCACCAGCCACAGGATCATGACCTGTCCGCTGGTTAATGTGGGCAGAACGATATTCGATTCGCTCATCTCAATCCGAGTCTCCTGAAAAGGTCGAGGTTTGTTTAAGGGCGCCGCCCGCCGTGCAATTGGATCGCGCCGTTCACGGCCGGGCGATTACCCTCTGGATATCTGGCGCAGTCTAGGTTTTCCTGAATGCGAAGTCCAGTTATCCGCGGGGTGCTTGAACGGGACTTCGAACGAACCCCGAATCGCGGGCCGCGGGCGGGTTAGTGCGGCTTCAAACGGTAAAGCCCCACTTCGAGATGGTCCGCGACCGTTTCGTGGGAGAAGCGGCGGTCGATCTGGGCGAACTCCTGGTTAAGCTCATCCCACCATTCGTCGGTCAGCGGCATCACTACGAGCAGGTACACCGGGCGTCCCTTCTTATCTTCGTCTGCGAGCTTGCGCGCTTCGGCCAGGTCGAGTTCGCCATTGGGAAGAAGTATCGGCGGTATCGGCCCGGACCATCCTCCGACCTTTTTGTCGTAAAGCCAGTACAGATGGTATTCGCTTACCACTTGTTTGGGGTGAAGCTCGCTAGCAAGATTGTTGAGACCGACGAATTCGGTTCCCTCTCCGCGCGCATAAAGCTCGAGCCATTGTAAAGAAATATCGCTGACCACCACGGCGTTCTTCAGCCGCGGGCGCATCGCGAGCACCTCGGGGACCAGCTTCGACTGCCGCGGCGGCGCCGCAAGCCGAGAAACCGTCTCGACCACAATCGCAACGGCTAGAACCACATCCAACGCAATCACGGCAAATCGCGCCCATCCCTTCTCGAACCTTCGATTCGCGCTGACCAGCCCGTAGGCCGCCGCGGCAAAAACGATAAACAATGCCGGTAGCATGAAGCGAGGGTCGAGGAAGAAATACGGGAGGTAAATAACCAACAGCGAGACAAGAAAGCCCAGGCCCAGATACACCGCGCGCATCGCGGTTGCGTTGCGCTTGCGGCGGATGGCGAACCACACGCCCAGCCCTGCGAAGAGCGGCACTGGAAACGGGTAGAGGGAGTAGCGCGATTGAAGCAACGTTTGGAGCTCCAAACCCAAATTAAGCTGGTCGAACAGGCCATCGAGACCAAGCATTGCGATAGCATAAGAGAGAAGATTTCCGTGCCGATAGGTCAAATCCCAGGGTACAAAGAGAAACCGCAGCTCAAAGGTCGTGGAAACTGAACTGTAGGCCTCCCGCCACCAGAACGCGTAACCGGTTGAGAGCGGCGAACCGAGGTAGTGCAGATTTACCCAAGCCTGCAGTCCTGGAAATGCGATGAATCCGATCGCAAACGTCATCACCTGCGCGAGCCGCAATCTGCGTGGTCGGACCAGCAGCGTCGCCGCGAGCATCCCGATCAAAATTGCGCCGTTGGTGACGCGGATTGTGACGGCCAAGCCGACCAGGAGCCCGCACAGCGCGGATGCAACCAGGCTTTCTTTTCCCTCAGCATACAAGAATGCCAGGGCAGCGAGGACTGCGACGGCAAGCGAAGGAACGTCACTCATCACGCAGGTGAAAAGCCCGAGAAAATGCGGCGATGTAGACAGCAGTAAACCGGCCAAAACCGCGCTTGGCCTGCCAAACGCCCACAGGGTCAGCAGGTAAAGCCCGGCTATCGCGACCAATGCCGTCAGCGCAGTAACCAGGCAAAGCCGCTCGGGCCTATGCCCCAGAAGCGGATACGCCGCGGCGAGCATGAGTGGATAACCGATCGTATAGCGGGACGGATAAGTATTGCCCCCGAAATGGAGCACCGGGCCCAGGCCGCCATCCAGGTTTACCGCGATCGCCGCGTATTCGACCGCGTCGGGCATCGGCCACAATTCCTGTCCGTTGGCAAATCCAGTGCCCGCGATCAGGAGCATCGCAAAACCGAGCACGAGC
>CALAOW010000093.1 GCA_937889395.1 uncultured Pseudomonadota bacterium
CGAGCTGGGAGCGCATCCTCGACAACGTATTCGAGATGAAGTTCGAGCTCGGCGAGATTGAAGTGATGATCAGCGGCGATCTGGCGATCGTCGTCGTCGAGGAAACCCTGACCCAGCGCGGCTACGACGGCACCGAACGCTCGAACGTGCTCGCCACCAACGTGTTCGAGCGCGTGGGCAACGGGTGGTTCATGGTGATGCATCATGGGTCGCCGGTGCTCGCGCCGCCCGACGACGAGCCGCCGCTCCAGTAATTCGCAACCGGCCGGCAACTGTGCGAGGAGAAAATTCGACGATGCTCAAACGCGTTGACAGAATTCAGATTGCGGTCGCCGACAGCAATGCGGCCGAGCGGGTGGTCGCAGAAGTCTTCGGCGCAGAGCTCGTCCGCCGCGACAAGGCGGCGCCGCTTGGCGCCAGGCGAACCACCATGCAAGCGGGGGCGAGCCTCGTCGAAATTCTCGAACCCGACGGGGCAGGGGCAGTCCAGGATTTCGTCTCCAAGTGGCAGACCGGACTTTTCGGCGCGGGATTTTCGGTGGACGACCCGGGCGCCGCCGCGCATCACCTCGCCAAGTGCGGCGTCGGCTTCGAGCAATCCGCGGGACAACTCTATCTCGACGCCGCCGCGACGTTTGGGATGCGCACCGTAATTTCGCAGCATCAGGAACGCGCGTCCGTCGGCGCGATCAAGTGGTTCTACGAGGTCACCAACGTCGTTGGCGACTGGCAGGCCGCGTCCGCCCGCTATGCGCGCATCTTCGGCCTCGACGCGACCAAGTTCAGCCCTATCGAGAGCAAGGATTTCGGCTATACGGGCACGCTCACGCTGTTCGATCCTCCCGCGCGTCTTGACCGCGTCGAGATCACCCAGATCACCGACGCCAGCCTTGCGATGGGCCGCTTTCACAAGCGCCGCGGCGACTCGCTGTACATGTTTTACGTCGAGACCGACGATATCGGCGCTCTCGAACAGCGCCTGCAGGCGCGCGGTGCCCGTTTCGCGGCGAATCGCCGCGACGAGGCGGGGCTGGCCGGCCTGTTCATCCATCCGTCGGCATTTCTCGGCGTGCTGGTCGGGGTGAGCCGCACCGATCACGCGTGGCTGTGGTCCGGCGATCCCGAGCGCGCGCGTCGCGCCGCGACGGACCGCGCGCGCAAGCCCTGACGCCTGTTCCAGGCCCTTTGCCGCGTGATGCGCCTGTGATATCCTTACCTGAGGTAAGGAATCTTACAGGAAGTAAGGAAAATGGCTGCGTCAACACTCACCAGAAAAGGGCAAACCACGATCCCGCTGAAGGTTCGAAGCCACCTCAAGCTCCGGCCCGGCGACAAAATCGAATTCGTCATCCAACCCGACGGAAAAGTGCTGATGACCCCGAAGAATATCGACATCCGTGAACTTGCAGGAATGCTTGGCCCTGCTCGGCGCCATCTCACGATCGAACAGATGGACCAGGCCGTCAGGAAACGATTTCGCCGGCCGTGAAGGGAATCGATACCAACATACTGGTTCGTTACCTCGTCGGAGATGACCCTGCGCAGTTTCGCGCGGCTTCGCGAATCATCGAGCGCGAGTGTTCAGTACAAGACCCGGGCTTCGTCAACCACGTGGTTTTGGTCGAGCTGGTATGGGTGCTCGAGAGTGCATACAAGGTCGCGCGTCCGGCAATTGTGAGCGCGCTCGGCGCGATCTTAAGCACCAGTCAGTTATCGATCGAGCATCCGGACGACGCGCGCGCTGCGCTCCATGAATATGTGGACGGCGCTGACTTCGCCGACAGTTTGATCTCGGCAGCGAATGCCCGGGCCGGATGCGAATACACGGCGACTTTCGATCGCCGCGCAGCAGGTCGCAAGGGATTCAGGTTAGTCAGATGAAAAAGCCAGCGGTCGAAAGACCGCTGGCTCTGTCGCCAGGAATTCGTGATGCAGGCTACTTTGCCTCGCGCATCGCGCGCACCAGAATCGACGCCACCTCCGGGCGCGTGAATTCGGGCGGCGGCGCATCGCCCGCCCGCAGCATCTCGCGGACTTTCGTTCCCGACAGTATCAAGCGGTCCTGGTCGGTATGCGGGCAGGTCTTGAACGACGCCATCGAGTTGCATCGCTTGCAATAGAAAGTGTTCTCGAACATAAGCGGCGTGATTCCCATTTCGGACGGCTCGAAGCGCTCGAAGATTTTCTGCGCGTCGTAGCTGCCGTAGTAATTGCCGACGCCGGCGTGATCGCGCCCCACGATGAAATGCGTGCATCCGTAGTTGCGCCGCGCGATCGCGTGCAGAATAGCCTCGCGCGGGCCGCCATAGCGCATGTGCGCTGGGAACACGCCGATCATCGCGCGATTCTTCGGATAGTACAGGTCGAGCAGAACCTTGTAAGTCTCCATCCTGACCGCGGCGGGCACGTCGTCGCCTTTGGTTTCTCCCACCAGCGGATGGATCATCAGTCCGTCGCAGATTTCGAGCGCCGCTTTCTGGATATACTCGTGCGCGCGATGAGTCGGGTTGCGGGTCTGGAAGGCGACGATCTTTTTCCATCCCCGCTCGCGAAACGCCGCCCGCGTCTGTCGCGGCTCGCGCGGAAATTCCAGGAACGTGCGCCCCGGTATTTCCTCGATCAGCGTGAGCTTGCCTGCCAGGCAGTACGGCGGCATCGAGGTGACGTTCTTCGCCCCCGGATGCGCGTCCTCGGCGGTGCCGAACACGTTTTGCGCTTCGCTTTTGCGATCGACTTTGTAAATTTCCGCAAGCTTCAGAATCGCCAGCCGCCGGCCGTCTTCGGTCGCCAGAGCGATATCCTGTCCGGTCTTCAGTGATTTCGCCGCCGCTTCATCGACGCCGAGCGTGATTGGAATCGACCACGGCACTCCCGACGCAAGCCGCATCCCGTCGCGCGAGTGAATGTAGTCCGCCTCGCCCATGAAACCCGTAAGCGGAGAGAACGCGCCCGACGCGAGCATCTCGAGATCGGCCAGGTCGCGCGCGTTGAGCGTAACGGCCGCGAGTTTCGCGCCGTGCGCCGCCAGCGCAGCGCGCTCGGAGACCGGCGCTTTCAGATCGATCAGCTCGCCGCCGCCATGAGCCGCGATTGCGTCGTCGCGCACGCTCATCGCCGTGCTCCCTTGCTGACGTAGTTCAGTTCCTCGAGCCGCCCGAGCAACTTGCCCAGGCTCTGCGCGACGGTTTCCATGCTGCTATCTACTATCAGTTCGGGCTTCAGCGGCTCTTCGTAGGGGTCCGACACGCCAGTGAAAGATTTGATCTCGCCGGCCAGCGCCTTCTTGTAAAGCCCTTTCACGTCGCGCTCGACGAGTTTGTCGATCGTGCAGCGGACATAGACTTCGAAGAAGCGCTCGTGATTGCGCCGCACCTCGTCGCGAATCTCGCGGTAGGGCGAAATCGCCGCTGAAATCGCGATCACCCCGTTACGCGCCAGCAGATGGCACACATACCCGATGCGCCGGATGTTGATGTCGCGATCCTCTTTGGAAAAGCCAAGTCCCTTGGAAAGATTGGTGCGGACTTCGTCGCCGTCGAGGATTTCTACGCGATGCGCCCGCTTGCGCAGTTCTTCGGCGGCCAGATTCGCAAGCGTGGATTTTCCCGCCCCGGACAGGCCTGTAAACCACAAGGTAAAACCTTGATCCATCGGCAAAAACTGATGCTCCCTTAAGAATGAGATTACTTGGTGAACTCCCAAAATTACTTAATCTTATCGAAAGAAACAAGGTTGCCGGGTGTGCTGGAGTCGGGCGCCGATTGCCCTGTTCAGCCGCGCGCAGCCGGCAAGTTCAGGTGAATCGCGAGCGCCGCCGGCGAGCCGAAGATTTCTGTGGCGCCTGCCGCGAGCAACCGATCGCGCGCGACCTCGGTGGCCGCGATTCCATAAAACCGCACGCCACAACTTCGCGCGGCCAGCAGGTCGGCTTCGCTGTCGCCAACAAACGCGGCCTCCGATCGATCGACGGAAAACAATTCGAGTGCGCGAATCAGCATGTCGGGCGCCGGCTTGAGTCCGAGCATCGTGTCGCGTCCGACTATTGCGCCTACGGATGCGCCCCGATTCCTGTTGAACCAGCGCGCGACCGTTCTCGACGAGTTGGATGTCACGATCGCGACGGCGGCGCCGGTTTCTTTCAGAGCCTCGAGCGCTTCGATCGCTCCTTCCAGTGGTTGCGCGCGATCGACTCCCGCCAGCTCGATTTTCTCGATTATCTCCGAAGCGCGGCGCAGTCCTTCCGTGACCCGGGGTTGGTTGGTCTGCGCGAGCATCAGCGTCCGATAGGCGTCATAGAGCGGGAGATTGCCGCGCGGGATTCGTGCGAACAGCTCGCCAGGCGCGCCGATCGAGCGCAGGTAGGGTTCGAGCATGAGCCGGCCGCCGGCCCAATCGACCTCGGGCTCGAGCCGCGCGATCGTGTTGTCGAAATCGAACATCCAGAGCTTGTACATCACGGATGAACGCGAACTCTGGTTTCGTAGCCGTCGAACTCGATGGTCGCGCGCGATGGATTTTCCGCGTATCCGGCAATCAGCTTGAACGCCTCCGCCGTCGCGAGCATCGCGATAAAATCCGCAGCTTCCGAGCGCGTCCCCACTCCCGGATGCATCGACGCATCGACGGTTCGCGGGCTGGGCGACCCGCCGGGGATGACGGCGATTTTTCCCGGCGCGTCCAGGCGCGCGACTACCCACGCTCGCACCTCGCGATAGCTCACGATTTCATCTGCAACTTTTCGCGCCGCTTCACTTCCAACGATCAAGAGCGCCAAATCGACGCGCCCTTCCGACTCATCCCCGACAGTGACAGATACGCCGGCGTTCAGTTCGCGCGCCGCAGCGATCTTTTCAGTGAATCCGTCTTGGTCCCCGGACAGTCGAACGGCGATCGTCCCGACCCCTGCGCCGACCAGGTAGGCGAGCGGCGCTTCGATATCGCGCGCATCGCCCGCAAGCAGCATCCGTGCGGCAAGCAAACGTTCCTGGCCGCGGCCGCCGACGCGCGGCACGATTATCTGGCGGCTGTAGCGTTCGATTTGCGCGTCAGTCAGGGTCATCGCGATTCCGTTACTTGCCCGGCGATTGCGACTCGCGCCGGCTGCGCGCATCGCGACGCTGCGGCTTCCAGGCGCCGCAGCCGCACCCGGGGCGCGGACTAACCGCCGCAATACGCACACGCCCCGGGCCGGACGCGTCGTAGGTGAGGATTTTTCCTGAGAGCAAGGGCGTTTGCGCACGCCAGGCGCGCATCGCCTCCGCCGCCTGCATCTGGCCGATCGCGCCCGCGACGGGACCGACGATCCCCGCCTCGCGACAACTCTGGATTTCGTTGTCATCAGGCGGAGTCTCGAACACGCATCGGATGCACGCCGTCTCGCCCGGAATTACCGTCATCGCCTGCCCGGTCATCCCGACTACACCGCCATAAACGAACGGCGTCCGCGCGGCGATACACGTGTCGTTGATCAAAAATTTCGCGGCCGGACTGTCAGTCGCGTCGATTACAAAGTCGTGTGCGGCGACCAGACGCGCCGCGTTGGACGCTTCGAGCGCAATCGGATGCCGTTCAACGTTGACCTCGGGGAACCGCTCGATTAGCCACCGCGCCGCCGCTTCAACCTTCGGCGTGCCGGTATCCCGGCTTCGATAGATCACCTGGCGAGCGAGATTCGACAGTTCGACCGGATCGGGATCGATCAGCGTCAACCGCTGTGCGCCGTCGCGCGCCAGCGCCCACAATGCGGGAACGCCGAGTCCCCCCAAGCCGACGATCAGTATTCGTTCTGTTGCCACTTCGTCGTGCTTCTCCCGCCCGTCGAGAGCCGCAACGCCATCAGTGCTTGTGGGAGCTGGTGAAAAATCCTGCGACGACGATAAGGCTGCAATCGCTAACAGTTGGCTGACGGTAATATGCGAGCGCGGGCGTTGTCAAT
>CALAOW010000094.1 GCA_937889395.1 uncultured Pseudomonadota bacterium
CTTGAGTACCTGCCCGCCTACGCGCCGGAACTCAATCCGGTGGAGTACATCTGGGGCTATTGGAAACATCACGAGTTGCCCAACTTCTGCCCGCACGACTTCGCCCAACTCAGCTATCACGCCCGTCGCGCGCTGCGCCGGATGCGCCGCCGGCCCACCCTGGTGATGGCCTTCTGGGAGCAAGCTGATCTCTTTCCACTGTAGCTATATTATGCAAATCTCAATAGTACAGCATTCCAACCCATGCGTTTAGCTCAACTAGCAACGGCTTTGGTCCTCACCGCACTGCTAACCAGCGCGAACTGTTTTGCGAGTGACTTCCTGTCGCTGCGCGAACCGGGTTCCGACTTGCTTACGCCCGCGCCACATCAAATCGACATCGAAGCCGACGACACCTACCAGTTCCTCGTTGGCGCCAACACGCTGCGGCGCCGAATCAACTCATTTCCAGACAGTGCGATTAGCTTGCAGAACGACCTCGGCGTCTCGCAGATGCAACTGCCCGAGGTGCTGCTTTCGTACTGGTTCGACGACGTTAACGCGGCGCAGTCCCAATTCAGATACTTCGGTTTGTATGGCAGCAAATTTGAAACTCAGCCGCTGGCATTTGGCGGAACGATAATCTCCCCGAATCAGAAGCTGAATCCCGGCGGTGACCGATGGTACACGTTCGGCGGATACTACGAGCGCCGCCTGACGCCGCTGTATCAGGATCGCGAACAGGGATTGCCGGCCCTTCTCCAGGGATGGGACACGCGCGCAAAGATCGGACTCGAATTCACATATAACGATTTTCGAATCAACGATGGCTCGCCAAAGTTCAGCCAGGTCTCGCCGTTCGAGGCGCGAGTCCGCTTCCATGAGAAGGGGCTGCCGATACCGGTGATCGGGCTCGAGGAACGGCGATGGCTGGCGCCCAACTTCGCGTTCGAGGTGACCGCGCAGGGCTATTGGGCCAACAAGTGGGACTCCGGCCGCAGCGAGGGCGGGACGGTTTACGACTCGCAATCGGGCTTCGAGACTCACTGGCGCGTCGTTTACTCGAACCGCGACTGGCGCGGTTTCGCCCCATTTGCCGGCGTGAGCTACTACTACTCGAAGTACACGCAGACTTCGTCGGGGGTCGGCAATTTACTGCGCGTGCAGATGATCGGTCCCGAGCTCGGCTTCAACTGGAGCATCTGATCCTCGCGTGACATAGTCGCTGGCCTCACGCGCGCCGCGCAGTTATATCAGGATCGTGGCGAACGATTCCCCATCCGCGCTGATCCAATGCGTGCTCAATTGCCGATGTCCGGTGTGCCGAAACGGCGCAATTTTCCGATCGCACTTCAGGATGAATCGCGAGTGCCCGCGATGCCACGTAGTGTTCTGGAAGGATCCGGGAGAGACGTTGGGCGCGATGTATCTCGACTTCGCGGTGGCCTCCGGCTCGTTCCTTATCTGCTGGGCGATTCTGGCCTTCGCCACGCGCCTCTCTGATGCCGTCGAGATATTTTTTCTGAGCGCGATCGCCGCCGGCAGCGTGCTGCTCTGTTACCCGCTCACGCGCAGCGCGTGGACCGTGCTGGTTTATCTGTCGGGCGGGATCGAGCGCCCACGCCTGCGCACCATCCAGGGCGGCAAGAAAGCTTCTTGACCTTTCTCGAGCCTTGATGTGACCTGTTTTAGTCTCGTCCCGCCAATTTCGAACGCGCCGCCAGCTTCTCCTGCAGATGGCTCAGCCGCTCGGCGGCTGCCGCGATCGTCTCGTCGCTTTTCGAAAACGTGAATCGAATTTTCCGATGCCCCAACTCCGGCCGGTGGTAAAAGCTTGAACCGGGCACCGCGGCGACGCCGACTTCATCGAGCATGAAATCCGCCGCCGCGAAGTCGTCTTTGAATCCGAGCCCGCCAATCTCCGCCAAGATGTAATACGCGCCGTCGGGTTTGCTGCATTCCAGGCCGGCCCTCGTGAGCGCCGCGTACAACGCGCCGCGCTTGCGCTCGTACATCGCGGTCAGCTCCGCATAAAACGATTCCGGCAGCCGCAGTGCGACGGCGCCGGCCTCCTGCAGCGGATGCGGCGCGCCCACCGTCAGAAAGTCATGCACCTTGCGAATTGCCGCGGTGATTCTTTCGCTGGCGATCGCGTACGCCAGCCGCCATCCCGTTATCGAGTAGGTCTTCGACAGCCCGCTAATCGTCACCGTTCGCTCGGCCATCCCCGCAAGGCTCGCGATCGATACGTGGCGCGCGCCGCCGTAAATGATGTGCTCGTAAATCTCATCGGTGATTGCCAGCGTGTCGTGGCGCTGGCATAGCGCGGCGATCGCTTCGAGCTCGGGACGCGTGAAGACCTTGCCGCTCGGATTGTGCGGAGTGTTGATCACGATTGCCTTGGTGTGCGGACCGAATGCCGCTTCGAGCTCGGCGCGATCGATGGAGAAATCCGGATCGCGCAGCGCCACGTAACGCGGCGTCGCACCGGCCAGGATCACGTCGGGCGCGTAGTTCTCGTAGAATGGCTCGAAGATGATCACCTCGTCGCCCGGGTTGATCACCGCCAGCATCGTCGCGATCATCGCCTCGGTCGCGCCGCAGGTTACCGTGATGTTGCGGTCGGGATCGCACGCGACGGCGTTGTAGCTGCGCACCTTGTCCGCGATTGCGCGGCGGAAATTCGGCGAGCCGTGGGTGATCGCGTACTGATTGTATTCCTCGTCGATCGCGCGCTTGGCGGCTTGCTTGATTTCGGCCGGGGCGGGAAAGTCGGGAAATCCCTGCGCCAGGTTTACCGCACCGGACTTGAGCGCTCGCCGCGTCATCTCGCGGATTACGGATTCGGTGAACAGTCGTGTCTTGGCGGAAATGTCAGTCGGCATTACTCTGCGCGATCATCGCGCGCGGAAATTCGATGCGCGCGGCAACTCGGTTGTTCGGATTCTAGCCGCGCACGCGTGCGCGCGACAACTTACCCGATTTCAATGTCAGCTTAAATTAAAAATTAACCGCGAATTGTGGGTGGATGAGAGTGACTTCAGCGACAGATCGGGTCACAGGAAACCGGGGATACTTTGAGTTCAACGAAGCGGATTGCGGCGCTACGATGCCGCCCGCTAATCAGCTCCTTCCTCTTCCAGCACGAAGGGTCCCTGGCGCAGCCGCCATTCATCGATTACCTCGACGTTGAAGCGCCAGTCGCTTCCGATCTTGAAACCGGGCAACCGTCCTTTCTTGAGCAGCCGGTAGATCGTCGAGCGATGTACTCGCAGATACTCGGCCAGCTCATTGACTGTCAGCACCTTCGTCGAGGATGCCATCCTTTCACTTCCTCTTTAATACGCCTATCCGTTCTTAAGCTGTCAAATAGACTACCATAAAAGTTGAACTGCGCTATAGACCCTCTTATTGGACTATTTCCCGCCCAAGGTCAAGCCTTAGGCGGGATATACCGCGCCTCATTGTGTTATTTAGCACTGAATCCGCGCTGTTTTCGCGCGTTTTAACGATCTAGCCGAACAGTCGGTTGGCCGCTTCCCTCAGCTCCGCGCGATGGTCCGGGTGAGCAACCGCGATCAATTCGGCGGCGCGCTCGCGATGGTTCTTGCCCAACAACCGCGCGATTCCGAATTCGGTCACTACAGTATCGGCGAAATAACGCGGCACCGTTACCAACGCGCCGGCTTCGAGTTGCGGCACGATGCGCGAAATTGCCCCGCCCACCGCAGTTGATTGCAGCAACGTAATTGCGCGTCCGCCCGGGCATAGAAAGGCGCCGATATGAGTTTCCGGCTGTCCTCCGGTCCCGTTCATCATCCGCGCCCCGAGCATGCTCTCCGAGTTAATCTGTCCGGTCAGATCGATGCTGAGCGCGTTGTTGATCGCGGTCTGCCGATAATTCGCGGACACCGTCGCGATCTTGAGCACGTACTCGGGATCGTAAAGCTCGAACGCCGGGTTGTCGTCGATTATCCGCAAGTCGTCCGGATCCGAGCCCGACCACGCGACCGAAACCGCCTTGCCGCGATGGATCGTCTTGCGCCGCCCGTTGATGATCCCCGCGTCAACCAGCCGCGCGATTCCCGGCGCGACCATCTCGGTATGCAGCCCCAGATCGTGCTTGCCGTCGAATGCGCCCAGCCGCGGCATCTGCGAACTGGGATCTCCGACTCCGATCTGAATCGTCACGCCGTCTTCGACGAGTTCGCTAAGGTAACCCGCCACCGCCTTGAACTCCTCGGGCGGCGGCGCAAGGCCGAGCAACACGCGCAAATCTGCCAGCGGCGTGCGTTGCAGATACTGTACGATCGGCCAGATGCGTTCGACCCCCGCTTCGGCAATGACCGCGCGGATACCGTCGCGCTTTTCGCTGTCCATCGCCGCGAGCGCATTCTCGATCACAGCCAGATCGGGCGGCGGCGGAGTTCCCTCGACGAAATACTCGAACTCCGAAACGTGCATGTAAACGTCGCCGTAAGTGCGCGTCATGCTCGCGTCAACTTCGGCGATCGCGTGACGCGCGCGCCGCGCGTACATCCGCTTGTTCCACTGATGCGGCCCGAAGCTGACGAATCCCCTGGCGTTGGGCGTGGTGACGTTGACGAAAGTGAAATCGATAGGCTTGTCTTCGGCCGGCCGTTCGTCGTGCGGCTTGAAGCTGGTCGAAAATAAGTTGGGCAGGTAGGTGGCCGCTTGCCGGTCGTGCGACGGACGTCCCAGGTTGCCGATGAACAACTCGAACTCGAGCCTGAAATGCGCCGCGGCTTCTCCGCCCAGCCATCCCGGGTCGATCAGCGGCGACGACATCCTGAGATCAACCACGCCGCCGATATCCCTGCCTCGTACCGCCAACGCGCGCTGCATCACGCCTCCCGCCGCGAGCGGGAAATGCACCCGCATCCCCGGCTTTACCATGGCGGCCGCTTGCTGGGCTGAAATCGTGTGCGATCGGTAATACTCCTGCCAGTTCATTCGACCCTTTCCTCTTGGATGTGCGAGCCCCTGCTACCAACGAACAGGGACTTCGAACCGCCACAATGCCTGATTGACCGCGTATGCGGCAAACTTGTTCGCTCCCACCCGAGCGGTTAGCTTTCGAGCATGCTGATCGCCGACGGTGAGTTCCGCTACGACATCCGCCGCGCCGGCGAGTTGATAGCCGTCGAAAATGAAACGCTGGCCGCAGGCAAAATTCACGGCATCCGGCGTCCCGCGAGCGGATCCAACGTGTACGAAGTCGAAGCCGAACTCGACGGCGCCGGGCTCATCCGGCGCGTAGTCGTGAGCTACAGCCGCGGCCCCTTCACTCGCAATGCCACCTACGAATCAGCCGACGGTTTTCTGCGCGGCAACGTCGGCGCGATGGGCGGGCGCAACAACTTGATCACCAAGCTCGGGCGCTACGGCGAAGTGGATGCCGACCTGATCATATTTCGCGCTCTGACCATCGCCCACATTCGCGAACGCGGGCAGACGGGATGGACCGGACGGGTGGCGGCAATCGATCCGAATACACTCGTCGCTGCCACCGGTAAACAGTCGTGCCGCCAGCGTGGCAACGATCCGCACGTGTGGATTTACGAACCGCGGATGGGCGACTCCGAGGAAATTGAGATTGACGACTCGGGACTGGTGCTGCGCCGGCGCGATTCACGCGGCATCGAAACCGTTCTGGTCTCGTCCGCGCCTCCCCGCTAAGCGCGGCTCACGCAGCGAGCTTCTTGGTCGGCATCTTGCAGTCGCCGTCGAATTGCGCGCCCTCATTGAGCACCAGGCTCGGCGTGTTGATTGTGCACTGCGCTCGCGCCGTCGCCATCAACTCGACGCGTTCGCGCGCCGTCACTTCGCCGCTGAACGCGCCCGCGATCGTCACCTTGCCCGCGGAAATCCGCGCGCTCACCACCGCGCCACTTGCGATTACAACTTCATCTCCGGTGATCTCGCCTTCCGCTTCGCCTTCGATCTTTACCGGGCCGCGAAAGTTGAGTTTCCCCGAAGCCTTGGTGCCTTTTCCGATCCGCGACTCGAATCCCGATTCTTCGTTGAGCGCCATATACTGATTGCCTTTCCCGGTCTGGGCTTTCACTATTGCGGGAATGTGCGATCACGCGCAATCTCGCCGGCCCCGATCGCGAATATGAACGAAACGTTAAGTAATGCGCCGTAGGCGGCTTGCGCACGTCATGCCGCGCGGCGCAATGTTTTCAGCAAGGAGATTCGACATCAAATGAATCACAAACCCGGCCAGCTGCGGGAACATGGACCTGAACGCCGCGGTGGCCAGGGACTCGATCCGCATCAGTATGATTCCGGCGACGCGACGATCCTCGCGCTGCTCGCCGAGACCCCGGCGGCCGATCACGTCGATCTCGTGATCACCTGGCGGGCCGACGCGTACGAAGTGTGGTCGCGGCCCGGGATGATTCGATTCAAACGCTTCGCCGATGAACGCGGCGCGCTGTCATTCGAAGTCGTCGAGCAAATCGGCGAGAACCCGATCGCAAATCAGGATCCGTTCATCGTTTCCACGATCGACGAGGAACTCGACGCCGCCGGCCGCAGCGGCAATCGCACCGACGATCCAAATCGCGCCTGGTTCGAACCCCACGTGCTCAGCCATCCTTACGCGTATGAGCGAATCGCCCAGCTCTTCGACAGTCCGCGCGCTCCCGATCTGGTCCTCAGCCCCAAGGCCTACGCCTACGGAATCCAGCCGGGGCAGCATGGCGCGCTCGACGTGGTGCAATCCCGCGCGCCGCTGGTGTTCAGCGGTCCGGGCGTCCGCCGCGGACTCTTCAAGCTGGGCGCCCGCCAGGTCGATGTCGCGCCGACGATCGCGCGCCTGATGGGATTCCCGAAAATCGCCGGCCTCGACGCGTCGGGCTCACCCGCCGAGGTTTACCTCAAGCGCCAGGACGGCAATCCGCTCGAGGAAATTATCGACGACAACGCCGCGCGTCCAACCAATGCTTACATGTTCCTGCTTGACGGCCTGTCGCATTCGGAACTGCGCCATCAGCTCGATAACAATCCTGGCGCGATTCCAAACCTCGCCGGCCTCGTCGAGCGTGGCGCGATGCTCTCGCACGGATCGATCGTCAATTTCCCGAGCATCACGTGGCCCAGCCACTCGACGATTCTGACCGGCGCATGGTGCGGGCATCACGACGTTGTCAATCCCACTTTCCACCTGCGCGAACATCGCGAGACCGTGCCGATTCAGGGCAACATCTTCGAGACCGAGCGTTTTCTGAATCCCGGCGTCGAGACGCTCTACGAGGCCTTCAAGCGCGCCCGTGGCCCGGGCGCGATCACGGCTTCGATCCATGAGCCGCAGGGACGCGGCGCCGATCACGCCGTGTTCGAGCGGCGGATCGTCGGCGACAAGGCGCGCCTCAAAGCGCTCACCGCCGAGATGTTCGGCGAAATAAGTCCGCGATGGGAGGCCGACAATATGCCCACGATGGCTCGCGAAGAGCTCGTGGACATCCGCGGCATGGCGCAAGCGATCAACCTCTTCGAACATTGCAACGGCGGCGCTCCGGTGTTCGTCGCGCACGAGTTCGTGATCACCGATGGCGCCGGCCACGACTACGGCCCCCATCACGAGGGGCTGCGTGAGGCGCTCCATCGCACCGACAAACGAATCGGCGCGGTGCTCGAGTTGTTTCGCGCGCGCGGCTTGCTCGAATCCACGCTGTTCATCGTCACTTCCGACCACGGGATGGCGGCGCAGCGCGTCGAGCTCAAGGCGAACCCGGCGCTCGAGCCGGAGCGGGCGGGAATCCAGGGCGTGTTTGCCGAGCCGATGATTTATCTGCGCGATCTGCGAGTCGAGATCGCGCGCGCACGCGATCTGCGCAGCATTGCGGTCACCGTGCTGGACAACGATTACCTGCCCGACGGGGAGCATCCGCCGATTGCCGGTGCGCGCGTCACGCTGTATGGCCGTGGCGGCGCCGTCATGGCGCAGTCGCGGACGCCGGAAAGCGGACGGGTCGCGTTTGCAACGCCGGCCGACGCCTCCGACGCCGAGCTGACGGTGAACGTCGAGCGCGATGGGTTCAACCGTCGCGTGATCCGAGCAGATGGCGCATCGATCGGCAAAGACATTCGCCAAGTTCTCTACGCGAATCTGATCTCATAGGGCTGATGCACGACCACGACCTCGATGGCAAAATCGCCCTCGTGACGGGCGGCACGCGCGGACTTGGCCGCGCCATCTCGCTCGGGCTGGCGCGGATGGGCGCGACCGTCGCGATGAACTACCGCCGCGACGAGGCGAGCGCCGCGCAAACGCTCGACGAGGTCCGTGCGATCGCGCCGCGCTCGATGCTCGTCAAAGCCGACCTCGAGGACGAGTCGCAGGTGCGCGCGATGGTGACGCGCACCGCGTCGGAGCTGGGCGGGCTCGACATCCTGGTCGCGAATGCGGCCGCGACCGCATTCAAGCCGCTGCTCGAAACCAAGCCGCACAATCTCGCCCGCACCTTTGCGCTGAGCGTCAACGGATTCGTCGCCGCGGTCCAGGAAGCGAGCCGCGTGATGGGCGAGGGCGGGCGCGTGCTGATGATTTCGGGAATGGATTCGATTCGCAATCTGCCCGGCCACGGCGTGCTTGGCGCCGCGAAGGCCGCGCTCGAGAGCATGGTGCGCGACTTCGCGTTCGAGCTCGGTCCGCGCGGCGTCACGGTCAACGGCCTCAACGTCGGTTACATCGACACCGACTCGGCGCGCCTCTACGCGAACTACCTGGGCTACTCATACGAAGATTTTCAGCGCCGATGCGCCGAACGCTCCGCGCTGAAGCGCCCGCCAACGCTCGACGAGATTGCCGCCGTCGCGTGCCTGATATGCCTGCCCGCGGCGAGCTATCTGACCGCGCAGACCATCATCGTCGATGGCGGCTTCACGCTGAGCTTCCCCGGCGCGAAGTGATTGCACCCAACGAAACGGCCGCAGTCCCGATTGGGGACTGCGGCCGCTGTTATCAGACCATTTAGGGCCGGGGATTTACTGGTTGGGCACCAGTTCGACCCGCCGATTCTCGGCCCGCCCTTCCGCCGTGTCGTTGGTGGCCACGAAGTCGGTCTTGCCGTAGCCATGCGCTACCAACCTGCTCTGCGGTACGCCCTGCTCGGCGAGGTAGTTGACCACCGCGTTCGAGCGCCGATCCGAAAGCTTCAGGTTGTACTCTTCGCCACCGATTGCGTCGCAGTACCCGTTGACGTTTACCGTCAGGTCAGGGTGCGCCTTCAGCCTGGCTGCCGCTTCGTCCAATACCGCCGCATCACCCGGACGGATGTTGGACTTGTTGAAGTCGAAGTGCACTCCGCGCAGAACGATCTTCTCCCTGACTGGAGGTGGTGGCGGAGGTGGCGGAGGCGGCAGAGGCGGCGGTGGTGGAGGAGGTGGTGGCGGCGGTGGCGGACTCGGGGCCATCCAATAGCCGATGACACCACCGAGTAGAGCACCGGTCGGGACGCCGATAAGACATCCGATCACGTAGCTGGTGGGGTCATCGTCGTCTATCATAGCCGCGGTTCCGCATCCAATCGCACCCCCGACCAGCGCGCCGCCGGCGGCGCCTGCTGCGGTGTATTCCTGCTGCTCAGGCGTCATCGAGCAGCCTGCCACCATCGACAAAATCACGATCCCAATTAGATATGTCCCTGACTTTTTCAGCATGATCGATCCTTGTCTCCTCCGGGAATCCCCGCCTAATCCGAGCAACGGCAGCCAACCAACCAGGCCAGGTTTTTCATGGCGCCACCGGAGCGCCCGGCTTGCCGGCCGCAGTTCAGCCCTTGTCGCCTGTTTCATGGCGAACATTTATTGGTTACAGCCACGGGGTATGCCAATGGCGCCCCCTAGTGTGCCCGCTATTGTGACTGCGCCAGTCAACTCATTGGGGCCTCCCGCCCCTGCAAGCGCTCTGCCGTCCAGCGTTGCGCCGGTCGAAGCAAACGAGATAGACGTGCCGGCCAGTATATTTCCTACCATCTCACAGCTCCCTCCGATCGTCACTGAACCGGGAGTCCACCAAAAGACGTTGGCAGCCTGGGCGCCGTTGACCAGCTTAACGTCGCAGGAAGGGGTGGTCAGGGTGAGGCCGGTCGCGGTCGAGGGCATCTGGAAGATCCAGACAGCATTCTGGTCACCCTGGGCGTCGAGAGTGAGATTCCCTCCCGATATATCAAATGTGGTCGCGGCGGATGTATAGAGGCCGGGGGGGAGAGTAAGCGGCGGTGTGCCCAGGTTTTCGGCGATAATCGTTGCCCCCGGCAGCCCGGCGGCCACGAGGTACGCGGCGTTCAAGGAGGCTAGCCCCGCGACTGCTTCCGAATCACCGTCAACATAAATGTTCCCGTTTACTATTCCAGGCGGGAATCCAGTTATCGAACTGTAATTGTCTGGCGTCAAACCCATATCCCCGTTGATCACGTTCGTGCCGGTGTTAGTGATCGCGGCTTCAGCGAAAATCTCGAAGCCGGTGACCGCTCCAAGATCTATCGGCGAAAGACTCGCCGATGAACCGGTGGTAAAGCTCCATGGGTTCGGTTTAGAGCCCGCTGCCAGTGCATTGCCTTCCAGATCCTTCGCCCCGGTCGTGATCGTGGCAGTAAATGAATCAGTGGCTGTGAGAGGGGGGCTGGCAGGGCCGGTGGGAGTAAACGTCACCATCCAATTTGTCGCATCATAAGTGATTTTTCCGTCTATAGGAGTCGAGGCGGTGTTATCATACAGCGTAAAAGTTACCGGGCTGAGCGTTGCAGGGTCCATCGCCTTACTGAACGTTGCGTTGATAGATGCATTAGTGGACACAGACGAGGCTCCGCTGGCAGGCGTCGTGAGAGTTATTGTGGGTGCACTGCCGTCGGGCCCCAAACCTGTGGTGAAGGTCCAGGTGAAGTCGGCCGCGAGCGAATTTTCTGCGAGATCCCTGGCTTCGGTTGTAATCGTCGCAGTAAACAACGTGCTGGCCGCCAGATCGCTGCTCGGTGTAAACGTCGCGGTTGTGCCAATCGTGGAATAGGTCACCGTGCCGGCAACCGGGGTTAGGCCAGGCCCCGTGAGCGTAAAAGTCAATCCAGTGATGGTTGTAGAGTCCATCTGTTGGCTGAAGGTTGCGGTGATTTTCTGGTTGGTAGCCACGCCGGTGGTGGGGGGAGGACCAGCAGCCGGATTTGTGGAGATGACAGTTGGCTTGGTCGTGTTCGAGCCCGCGCCGGTTTTGAACTCAAATACAAAATCACTTGCCAGAAAACCTCCGGCGACGCTCTCGACCCCGCTGAGACCGCTCTTAATCGTTACCTTATACGTGGTGCTAGGCAGGAGTAAGCTCGTGGGCGTAAAGATCCCGATATAGTTTGTCGCGTCGTAGCTTACGGTTCCCGCTATGGAAACGAGAGTGGTCATATTTTCCACGGTAAATGTTGTTGTGTTGATGGTCGAAGAAATCATCGGCTGATTGAAAGTCACCGTGATCTTCCAATTAAGCGGCACCCCCTGGCCTCCACAGCCTGTGGACGGTGGGTTGCTCGAAACCACTACGGGAATCGGCGTCGACGTCGCAGTGGGAGTTGCCGTCGCGGTCGCCGTTGCAGTGCTGGTTGCGGTCAGCGTTGCGGTCGGCGTCGCAGTTGCGGTGGCCGTAGCCGTCGTCGTGCGATGCCTAATGGCTGCCTGGGCGTGGCTGCTCTCGTCGCATCCCCCCACCAGAAACATAAAAGCTACCAGTAACGCCAAGAGCCACGTCTTGTCGATTTTGTATTTTCGCATGTGCCTGTTGCCCCGGGCTGATAACTCACAGTGGAGTGCAGCCGAAACTTAACGACGATTTGATTGCGTTTAACCCGCCTTTCAATAACGACGTACAACAGTGCCGCCGGCGAAGGGAAGGAAACTTGCTCCTAACTACAAAGATTTTGTTCCGTAGAGAACCGAAAGGAGCCACAATGGTGGGCAGTGCGCAGATATGGTCAACAGCGGTCGAATACTCACTAAAGCGTGCTAGGGCGTGGGCGGCCGCCGGTCTTGCACGCGGGCGTGATTGCGCCGGTATGCGCGTGAGGAAACAATAGTCGGTAGTGGGTTGGTTTGAACGCTAGTCGCGGAGGTCCTCAAATGGCGCAACAAATTAAAGATTCCGATCGCGCAAGGCAGGCCGATCAGGCAAGGCATCACGCAAGGCATCCTGATCACGAGAATTTTTTAGCGCAGGGCGGATTCGTCGCCGTCGATATCCGTGCCGAAATTGCGCGCCTCAAGAGCGAGCCTGCGTGGGCCAGCGGCGACCGCCACGGCAGCTCGCTGGTCAAGGGCGACGGAATCAACGTGGCGCTGATGATGCTGAAAAAGGGCGCGAAGCTGCAGGAGCATCACACGCGGGCGCCTTTGACGGTGCAGGTGATCGAAGGCCGAATCAATTTCATCGCGAACGGCAAAACGCAGCTTGTGACCCCGGGGATGCTGCTCGCGCTGGATCGCGCAATCGAGCATTCGATCGAGGCGGTCGAGGAATGCGCGATCGTTCTGACCGTGGGCGGCGAACAGATGCAAGGCGATGGCGCTATACGACCGTGACTCGATCGTTCGCCTACGACGGCGGCGATTACACGTTCACAGTCGCCGAGCGATAGAGCGCGGCGGTCGCGAATCTCACACGCGCGCGCGCAGGCCGCCGTCCACGGCGATCGATTCTCCCGTCACGAAGCCGGCCGCAGGCGACACCAGGTAGAGCAGGGCGCCGCCGAGTTCCTCGGGCTTCACGAGACGATGGTAGGGCAGGTACTTGAGCATAGTCTTGCTGAATTCGTCGCCCTTGTTGGCCGGACTCGATTCATCGTCGAGCCATCCAGCCTCGATCGCGTTGACGCGGATACCCTTGCGGGCCCATTCGAGCGCGAGCGCGCGCGTCAGGTTCAGGACTGCAGCCTTAGCCGCGCAGTACAGCGCAGCGTTGGCGACGCCACGTTCAGCGAGCACCGAAGTGATGTTGACGATGACGCCGCCGCCCTGTCGGAGCATCACGCGCCCGGCTTCCTGGCACGACATCCAGACGGTTTTTAGATTGTTCTCCATGATTTTGTCGAAGGCGGTGTCGTCGTCGGCTTCGGCGGGTCCGTAGGCCGGCGTGTCGAGCGCGTTGACGAGGATGTGCAATCCGCCGAGCTCCTTCGCGGCGAGGTCGGCGGTGGCGG
Source organism: uncultured Pseudomonadota bacterium (assembly GCA_937889395.1). Lineage (GTDB taxonomy): Bacteria > Desulfobacterota > Binatia > Binatales > Binataceae > Binatus. The sequence continues at coordinate 13,185 of CALAOW010000094.1, forward strand.
ACAGGTCGGCGCGCATCGCCGCGTCCTGTACGCGAATCACGGGCTTGGTCCCGGCCGCATTCACCAGCTTGGCGACTTCCTTGAGCCGCTTGTCGGTGCCGGGCTCCTGCGAGGCGAGCACGACCCTGGCGCCGGCCTCGGCTAGAGTGACGGCGGCGGCGCCGCCGACGGAATGCTCGGCGCCGACGACCAGCGCGCCTTTGCCTTGGAGCGAGAAGTCATTCGACGCGTTGGAGGAAGCCATTTTTTTTGCTCCGCGGTTTTTCGTTTTTCACTTTTTCACTTTTCCACTGCCATCTGGTTCGAACTCTCCGGCGACACTCCTGTCGGCGCGATACCGCCGGCCAGTCCGCCGCCGTCGATCGCGATCAGTTCGCCGTTGATATGGTTGGACGCATCCGAGGCGAGGAACACGGCGAGCGGACCGAGTTCGCTGTCCTGGCCGACGCGGCCGATGGGAATAAACTTGCCGCCCTTGAAAAACTCCATCGTCTGTTCGTCGTGCGGGAAGACGCCGGGCACGATGCAGTTGGTCTGGATGTTGAACTGCGCGTAGGTCAGCGCCATCGAGCGCGTCAACTGGATCGTGCCGCCCTTGGCGCAGGCGTACATGAAGTTGCGCTTGCCGCCGCGAAGCCCGTAGCCCGACGCGATGTTGATAATCTTGCCGCGCTTCTGCTTGACCATCTGCGGGATTACCGCGCGGCATCCGTAGAACTGGCTGCTCAGGTTGGTGTCGATACCGCGGCGCCATTCGTCGTCGGTAATTTCCGGGAGCTGCACCACGCGGCTGTCGTCGCCGCCGCCGGCGTTATTAATCAGGATGTCGATTTTGCCGAGCTGCTTGACGGTGGCGGCCGCGAGCGCGTTGACCTGCGCGGAGACGGTCACGTCGGTCGGCACGATCAGGCATTTGCGGCCGGTCTTTCTGACGGCTTCGGCGGTTTCATCGAGCTGCGACTGGGTGCGCGCCGCGGCCACGATATCGGCGCCCGCATCCGCCAACTTCAGCGCCATCGCGCGGCCCAGACCGCGGCCGGCGCCGGTGATGATGGCGACTTTGCCGTCGAGCTTCAGAGAATCGAGAATCATTGGGTCACCTCAATATCGAGCGCGGCTCCGCTAGCTCAATAACATAGCTGCGACTTTGCGGAAAATGGCCGATACCAACGGCAGGCGAGCCGCGCTTTTGACGGCGCTTGAGGGCAGGTCCTATATTGTGCGCAATGGGAGTGGTGCAATGGCGCTGAAGATCGTGATGTTCTCGGACTACATCTGTCCGTTCTGCTACGTCGGCTTCGAAACGATGCGAAGGCTGAAGCCGGAATTCGACTTCGATCTCGAGTGGCGCGGCTTTCAGATTCACCCCGAATGGCCGGCCGAAGGAATTCCGATTGACAAGGCGCTCGAGACGGTTGCCCCCACGTCGCGAGTCGCGCTCTGGAAGCGGATTAGCGCGATGGCCGAGGCGGTGGGATTTTCGATGAAGCCGCCGACAGTGCTGACCAACTCGCGCGCCGCGCTGGCGGCGACGGAGTTTGCGCGCGAGTCGGGCCGCGACGAAGCGCTCGAAGAGCGAATCTACCGGGCGTATTTCAATGAAGGCGTGAACATCGGCGACGCGGAGACCGTCGCGCGGCTGGCGGCAGAAGCGGGACTGGACTCCGGCGAGGTGGCGGACGCGATAAAATCGCCCAAGTACGAGATGAGGCTGAAGAATAATTCGCTGGCGGCGCATCAGCGCGGCGTCAGCGGCGTGCCGACGTTTTTCATCGGCGAATTTCCGCTGGTGGGGGCGCAGAGCCCCAACGCGATGCGCACGATTCTCAAACGCGCGACCGAGAAATTCGCGAGCTGACGCCGATCACTGTTCACTGGGTGCGCGGGTGCGCGAGGTAAAGGCCGCGGCCCATCAAGCCTTCGGCGTCGCAGCGTACATCCATGTTCGCGGACTCGAACGCGCGGGTCATCTCGTCGCGCGTGAACAATCCGAGCTCGAGCCGCTCGCTGTAATGCTCGATGCCGTCGGGCCGGCCCCTGAGATAGTGCAGGAGCAGTACGGATAGATTGCCCTCCTGGCCGCTGTGACTCATGCGGCAGACCTTGTCGGCGCCGATTTCGCCGGCATGAATGAAGCTCGCGCCGGGTTTCCAATCATCCGGAGTGAGCCAGGGCTCGACGATCAGCACGCCTCCCGGTTTCACGTGACGCGCCATGCATGCGATCGCGCGATTCATGCGGTCGACGGTGCGAACGTAACCGATCGCGCTGAACAGGCACGTCACCGCGTCGTAAGTCGTCGCCAAATCGAAGTCGATCATGTCGGCGCGAGTGTAACGGCCGGCGGGATTCTTCACGCGCGCGGCGCGCAGATAGTTTTCGTTGAGATCGATGCCGTCAACCGCGTAGTGCTCCTTCAGAAATTTATCGTGCTCGCCGGTGCCGCACGCGACGTCGAGAATCGTGCGCGCTCCCGGCGCGGCTACGGCGATCATGGCGCGCAAAATCTCGCACTCGCGTGCGTAGTTCTTGAAGTGGTAGATGGCGTCGTAGAGCTCGGAACTTTCCAGGAACATCGATCGAGTTTAGCGATTCCGCGCGGCGGATTCACGAGCGCGCCGGGTGTGGTAAGAATCATGGAGGCATGGAAGTGCGCGGCAAAGCTGTTGCGGTTCGCCTCGACCTGCGAGGCGTCAAGTGTCCGCTCAACTGGGCGCGCGCGAAGGTGCGGCTGGAGCAGATGGCGCGCGGCGAGGTGCTCGAACTGACGCTCGACGATCCGCGCGGCGCTCGCGACATTCCCAGTGCGGCAGAGGCGGAGGGTTACGCGGTGCTCGAATCCACGGCGCGCGACGGCATCTTCCATCTGCGCATCGAGCGATAGCGTGTTTGCACAGCGCGGGCGTTCGCGTTAGTAATCCGCCGATGCGGGTAAAAGTCGGCGATGTTCGCCTGTTCTTCGACGTTGAAGGCGCGAAGCTGCGACCCGACGGCGCGAAGATGCGCGAGGTGCCGACGGTCGTCTTGCTCCATGGCGGGCCCGGCTTCGATCATTCGAGCTTCAAACCCGACTTCTCACGGATGGCGGAGGTCGCGCAGGTCGTCTATCTCGACCATCGCGGCAACGGCCGCAGCGATCGCGGCGATCCCGCGAAATGGAATCTCCCGCAGTGGGGCGACGACGTGCGGGCGTTTTGCGAGACGCTGGAGATCGAGCACCCGATCGTGATGGGCGTATCGTTCGGCGGCATGGTTGCGATGTCATACGCTACGCGCCATCCCGAGCATCCTGGCAAGCTGGTGCTGAGCAGCACGGCGGCGGTAAGCCGGCAAGATCGGTCGCTTGATATGTTCGAGCGGCTGGGCGGCGCGGAGGTGCGCGAAGCGGCGCGGCGATTTTTCGAGAATCCCGGGCCGGAAACGATGCCCGACTATCAGAAAAAGTGTCTTCCCCTGTACAACCGGACTCCGTCGGGGCCCGAGTCCATCCTGCGCTCGGTGATGAATCTCGAGTTGATGGGCGGTTTTTTCAAGCACGAGTCGCACACCTTCAACTTTCTGCCCGAGCTTGGACGGATAAAATGCCCGACGCTGATTGCCGCGGGCGAACTCGATCCGATCCTGCCGGTTGCCGACTCGAAGGACATCGCCGCGGCGATGGCTCCGGGTGTGGCAAGGCTCGAAGTGTTCGAGAACGCGGGACACGGAGCGCATCGCGACCAGCCGGATCGCTTCTTCAAAGTACTGAACGAATTCATCCTGGGGTGAAGCGGAAGCGATGGCCAAGCGCTACTTTACACAGCGATTTTTCGAATTTTTCGAGGAACTGAGCCGCAACAACAATCGCGACTGGTTCGCGCAGAACAAGCCGCGCTACGAGCGCGCGGTGTGCGAGCCGATGCTCGCATTCATCGCAGATTTCGCGCCGCGGCTGCGAAAGATCAGCGCGCGCTACGTTGCGGATCCGCGCCCGGCTGGCGGCTCGATGATGCGCATCCATCGCAATCTGCGCTTCTCGCGCGACAAGACGCCGTATCATACCAACATGGCCGCGGCGTTAAGTCATCGCGACGGGAAGCACTTCGACTCGCCGTCGTTCTATCTTTCACTCTCGCCCGCAGAGGCTTTCGCCGCGGTTGGAGTTTGGCATCCGCAGGCGGATTCACTCGCAAAAATTCGCGACGCGATTGTCGCGCACCCCGCGAAATGGAAGAGCGCCGTCAACGATCGTAAATTCAGGGCGCGATTCGATTTGGCGGGCGACATGCTGTCGCGCCCGCCCAGAGGCTACGACCCCAACCATCCGTTGATCGAGGATCTCAAGCGCAAGGACTTTATCGGCGACACCCAGTTCACGCGCGAGGAAGTCTGCTCGGCCGAGTTCATGGGTTTGTTTTCCAGCGCGTGCGCGTCGGCAGCGCCGTTCATGAAGTTTCTCACCGAGGCGCTGGGGCTCAAGTGGTGAGCGCGCAAATCTGATCGCGCTTACAGCATGCGGCGGATCTTCTGGCCCAGGCGGCCGAAGAATCCAGCGCGAGTCACGCCCGCTTTGGCTACGATCGGAATCGTCGCTTGCGGCTTGCCGTCGAGCAGAACCGTGAGATCGCCGACCGGGTCTGCCGGATGAACCGGCGCTTCCAGGTACCTTACCGCGGGCTCGAATTGGACCGTCACCTTGCTCTCTTCGCCGCGCCCGAGCGTGAACACCGCAGCGCCGCCGGGCCCTATAGCCACCGTTTCGGCGACGCCGTCGCGCACCGGTATCGCCGCGGGTATCGCCTTCTTCAAATCGGGCCGGTAGCTGACAAAAGTGCGAAACGCCCATTCAATTAATTTCTCGGTTTCGGTGCGGCGTCGCTCCGAGCTCGGCGCGCCCATCACGGCCGACAGCAGATTCATGCCGTTCGATGATGCCGATGCGACAAGGTGATAGCCCGCTTCGTCGACGTGGCCGGTCTTTATCCCGTTGACGCGCTTGTCATAGAACAGCAGCGTGTTGAAGTTGGGTTGCTTGATCTTGTCGAACGCGAATTCTTTGGCCGAGGTGTATTTGACCGATTCCGGATGATGATTCACGAGCGAGCGCGCAAGCGCCACCATGTCGGCCGCGGTCGTGAACTCGCCTTCGGCCGGCAACCCGTCGGGGTTGTCGAAGTGAGTCTCCTTGAGCCCGATCTCTTTGGCCTTGTCGTTCATCATCTGCGTGAACGCGTCGGTGCTGCCGCCGAGGTATTCCGCGAGCGCCACCGCTGCGTCGTTGCCCGACGATACCATCAAGCCATACAGGAGGTCGTTCACGCCGACCTTTTGTCCCACTTGGAGAAACATCCGCGAGACGGTGTCGTTCATCGAGAGCCGCCACGCCTTTTCGCTGATCGTGACGTCGGTGGCCCCAACGATCTTGCCGGCCTTCAGCGCGTCGAGAGTCAGGTAGAACGTCATGATCTTGGCGAGGCTGGCGGGCTGCATCTTCTGATGCTCGTTGTACGCGTACAGCACCGCGCCCGTGTCGGCGTCGATCATGATGGCGGCCTTTGCGTCGAGGGCGAACGGCGCCGGTCTGTCGCCGAGCACGTGAATTGCGGTCAGCGGAACCGCGGGCGCCTCTTCTTTTGCAGCCGCGGCGCGCTTCGATGCGGTTGGATGGCGGTGGATCACCCTTGCAAAGGACGGAGTGGAACCCGCCGCCGCAATAGCGAGCGCCGCAAACGCAACAACCTTCGATATTGATTTTTCCCGCACGCCCGTCGCCATCCGCCTCAAGAGATTACTCCGCGAGCGTCCGGCGCGCGACGATGGCGGGCGAGCCCGCCGGGATCGCCGAATAGCGGTCATCGGCAATCCGGCATATTCCCTTTTCTCCCGTTCGAGCATAAAGGAAACTAGCCCGAATGGATGTTTCCGTAATTTTGCCGGTCGTCAACGAGGCCGAAAACCTGAGGACACTGATCCCCAGGCTCATCGCGTTGCTCGACCGCGAGCGCCTTACGCACGAGATCGTGGTGGTCGATGGCGGGTCCAGCGACGGCACTCGTGAAACGGCGGAGGCGCTCGGCGCGAGAGTCGTCGCGGAACGCCGGCGCGGATACGCGGGCGCGATGGAGACGGGCTTTGCCGAGGCGCGCGGCGACTACCTGCTCACGCTCGACGCCGACCAGTCGCACGATCCCGATTTCATCGTCAAGATGTGGCGGGCCCGAACCCGCGCTGACATCGTAATCGCGTCCCGCTACGCGCTCGGCGGCGTCGCCTACTCCGGCTTCGTGCGCCGCGCGACGAGTTGGCTGCTGAACGTCGTGCTGCGGCGGATGCTCTCGATGCCGGTGCGCGACATGTCCAGCGGATATCGCCTGTACCGGCGCGAGGTGTTGGCGAACCTCGAACTCACGGCCACGAATTTCGAGGTGCTCGAGGAAATTCTGGTCAAAGCCTACGCCAGCGGGTTCAGCATCGTCGAAGTTCCGTTCACATATTTTCCGCGCGGCGCGGGCCGCTCGCACGCGAAGCTGGTCAGCTTCGGATGGAAAATCCTGCGTTCTTCGCTACCGCTGTGGAAAATCCGCAACTCGCTCGCGTCCGCCGACTACGACGAACGCGCCTTCTACAGCCTGATTCCCCCGCAGCGCTACTGGCAACGCCGCCGCCATCGCATCACCGTCTTATGGGCGCGCGGCGCGGGCCGCGTGCTCGACGCGGGATGCGGTTCCAGCCTGATCGTGCAGAGCCTCAACTATGTGATCGGCATGGACTACAATTACGCCAAGCTCCGCTTTCTGCGCCGCTACGAAATCCCGCTGGTCAACGGCTCCGCCTTCGCGCTGCCGTTCAAGGACGAATCGTTCGATTGCGTGATCAGTTCGCAGGTCATCGAACATATTCCATTCGACGAGTCGATTTTCAGTGAGATGTGCCGGGTGCTCCGGACCGGTGGCCGGCTTATCCTCGGCACGCCCGACTATGCGACGATCGGATGGCGGATTATCGAACCGATCTACGGCTTCCTGATGCCCGGCGGATACAAGGACGAGCACATCACGCATTACACGCTGGAGCGGCTCCGGGAGATCCTTGCCCGCCACGGAATCGTGATCGAGGAGACCGCCTACATCGTGCGCAGCGAGCTGATCCTCCGATGTCGCAAGGTTGAACTCGAAGATCGTGCGCGGATCGGCGTCGCCGCGGTTGCCTCGACAGCGGCCTGAAATCCGGGAGCGAATCCTGAGATGACAGAGCATCGCATCTTGAGACTTGCCGGGACCGGGGCACTGGCTTTTATCGTGGCGACCGCAACCTCCACGACGTCGTGCTCGAGCAAGAAGCCGCAATCGCCGGGGATGGATCTGGCAAACATGCAGATATCGCCCGCCGCAGCAGGCAGTTGCGAGATCGATGCGGTCAAGATGTGCCAGGTCACGGGAGGGCTTGCGGCGCCGGCGCCGTC
>CALAOW010000095.1 GCA_937889395.1 uncultured Pseudomonadota bacterium
ACTCGCGCGGACGCCTTTCCCACCACCTCTCACGTCGGGAACGCGGGTTCGACTCCCGCTGGGATCAATCAGCCGAAAGCTCTGGACAGTCGGACCCGGATCGACCTCCTGCCGCCGGCGTTAACATTGTGCTGGCAACGCGTTTAGACCCCCCTATCTTTGCCCACGACAATAGCGTACTATCATTTTCTAACGCCTCGGATTGTTCCTTTCTCTAAGCCCGGGAATTAGCCCGGGTTTTCTGTACGAGAGCTTCCCGGCAAATACTTACGGAGGGCAAATATGCCCAGCAAATTGTACGTAGGCAATCTGGCCTACTCGGTGTCCAACAGCGACCTGGAAGAACTGTTTTCACAAGCAGGCCAGGTTCAGAGTGTGGCGGTAATAACGGATAAATTTTCCGGCCAATCGAAGGGCTTCGGCTTCGTCGAGATGGCGAATGCGGAAGATGCTTCCAAGGCAATACAGACCCTGAATGACACGGATCTGAAGGGCAGGAACATCAAGGTTAGCGAGGCCAAGCCCCGCGAATCGAGCTTCGGCGGCGGCGGCGGCGGTGGTGGCGGTGGCAACCGGCGCGGCGGTGGTGAGAATCGCGGCGGCGGAGGCGGCGGCCGCTGGTAAATTAGTCTGAGGCTGGGCGGGCACGCGATGCCCGCCCAGTCGTTTTCGGGGGTCGCGGGAACTCCGAGTCCCGCTGCCTCTGCAAGTTTTCAACTGTCTTCGAGCTCCCGTTCTGGGAGACCAGAGACGCTCGCACGTCGCACCAGGAGGCCCGGTGCCCAGAGTATATGTAGGAAATCTCGCCGAGTCGGTCACGCGCGATGCGCTGCGGTCGCTATTCTCCAAAATCGGCCAAGTAGGCGGCGCGTTGGTGATCACCGACAAACTCACCGGCAAATCCAGGGGATTTGGCTTCGTGGAAATGATCGAAGTTGACGACGCGATTAACGCGGCCGTCTACTTCAGCGGCGTCGAACTCGAGGGCCGCAAAATTCACGTCGATCCATACCGTCCCAATGAACCCGGTGCTCAAAAATATCGCGGCGAACGCAAGCGCCGCGCTCCCGCCAAGCGCAAGGCCAGCAGCGGCGCCGCGTAGCCACGTCAGAGCGTCGGGGCGAGCTGAACAGTGAAAGACTGAAAAAGTCAAAAATGAAAAATTCAATCAGGAGACGATATGCGCGATGAAGGGTTGACGCCGTGGAGAACCCACGACTGGAAGATTCGTACGATCGAATCGATTGCTCCAGGAGGCGGTTCGCGGCTCGCCTTTACTTGCAGGAGTTGCGCCAGGGTGTTCAATCAAACGACGATCAACAGCCGGACCTGGGCGGTTGATGCGAGCGGCGTTGCGCTGTCCGATACGGTTACGACGCGATGGCTCGCGGAAAGCTGCACGCGTCGCCCCGCGGATAGCGACGAGGACGACCGCAAGCAATTCAAGAACGGCCCGGCGCTCCAAAGTTAGAATATTTTTTCCCGAACCATGCAGCGATTGAAATTGACAATCCGGGGATTCGCGCTTGGAGCGCTGATTTCATGCGCGATCGCTGCCTCCGCCGCCGCGGGTGCGATGGCGGATGAGTCGGTTGCGCCCGACGCGATTGGGTCGGTGAAAGCCGTCGTCGATCAGACATTCGTCGTTTTCAAGGACAAAAATATTGCGCCCGCGCAGCGGGAGCTGAAACTTCGCGCGATTGCCGAGCGCCACTTCGATTTTCAGGAGATGGCGCAATCGGCGACCGGCTATCATTGGCGCGCTTTCACGCCCGCGCAGAAGAGCGAGTTCGTGCCGTTGTTCACCGCGTTCATCGAGGACGCGTATTTGTCGCGGATCGAATCGTATTCGGTCGAGAAGGTGAACGAGCAGATAAAATCCTCGATCATTCAATTCACCCGGCAGACCAACGACAACGACAACCCCGACTACGCCGAGGTCTACAGCACCGTCGTGTTGCAAGACCAAAAGGATCCTATTCCCGTCAACTACCTGATGCGCCGCGACGCAAATGAGTGGAAGATTTACGACATCTCGATTGACGCGATCAGCGTAATCGCCAACTACCGCAATCAGTTCAATCGCGTGCTGAACAACGACGGCTACGACAAACTCGTCAGCATCATCCGCCAGAAGACCGCGGGACTTCAGCAAAAGTAGCAAAGTGACGCGACGCCGTCGCGCGACCATCCAGTCCGGCGCCGGCGGTGGCGCGGCTTGGATGCGCCCGCGTTCGAGCGCGCGGATTTCGAGGCTGCTTGACCTCAAACCGGAGATGTTCTACGCTTTCGTAGGAAAGAATACGTAAAGGCATGCAGATTTCAGCCGAAATTTCCCAAGCCACCAAGCAACTGCTCGAACGCTATTCGCGCGCTCATGGGGTGAAGAAACAGTTCCTCATCGAGAGCGCACTCCTTCATCACATCCAGGCACTGGAGGAACTTCCGGCCGGCGTTATCATTCCGCCGCGTCTCGTTGTGACTGCAGTTGGCGGCCGAAAGCTCGCCGAGTTGGTCGGCAAGAGGCAAAAGCCAACGAGCGCGCTCGTGGAGCTGATGCGCGGTGTCGATTGAGGTTCGCCTCCTCACAGAAACGGACGACCGGAGTTCCTTCCAATCCGGCGACGAGCAACTAAACCTCTTTTTCCGTCGATACGCTGGGCAGAACCAGTTCCGCCACCACATCGGAACGACCTACGTAGCACTTGAGGGCTCGGCAATTCTCGGCTTCGCGACGGTCACTGTTGGACACCTCGAGATCGAAGACATCCCCTCAAGTTTGAGGAAGAAGCTCCCCGAATATCCGCTCCCAATTCTCAGGCTTGCTCGGTTGGCAATCGATCGAAACGCCCAACGCAGCGGTGTCGGAGAGCGTCTTATGCGCACCGTATTCTCGGTCGCGATCGAACTTCGCGAGAAGCTGGGCTGTGTCGGCGTTGTCGTCGACGCGAAGCTGGGAGCGGAGAAATACTATGCGCGTTACGGATTCGTGGAGCTTGAAGTCGTCGAGGGAGCTCTCGATGAGCCTCCAGCGCCGAAGCCGATGTTTCTGCCTCTGTCTGCCGTCGCGCAAGCGGCCGGCATCTCCCCGCGGAAAAAGCCGGATCGCGGACCATAAACCTCGAAATGGCGTGTAGCCGACTTCGCGCCGACATGGCGAGGTAACGCGACGCCGTCGCGCGACCATCCAGTCCGGCATGGGCGGGAGCATCGGCGACCGCGCGGCGCGGATGCTCCCGCGCGTGAGAGCGCCGTCGCCGGGTCGAAAGTCGCCGCCGCCGGCGCTATAAAGGGGCCTGTTCTATCAATTTGCCGCACTCTTCGAGTTGAACCCGATGAACATCCACGACCTTCAGACCCCGGCGCTGCTCGCAGATGCCGACGCTTTCGAACATAATCTCAAGACCATGGCGGCTGCTGTGCCGGGGCCGCGGCTGCGCCCGCACGTCAAGGCCCACAAATGTACGGCTCTTGCCAAAATGCAGGCACGCGCCGGCCATAAGCGCTTCACCTGCGCCACGATCCGCGAGATCGAAGGGATGGCGGCGGCCGGGCTGGGCGACGATCTCCTGCTCGCCAACGAAGTGCTCGATGCGCGCCGCCTGGCGGCCGTCAAGGCACGCGTCACGGTTGCCGTCGATTCCGCGCCCACCATTCTCGCCGCCGCCCAGGCCGGGATAAGGGAAGTTCTCATCGACATAAACGTCGGCTTGCCGCGATGCGGTTGTGCTCCTGGCGATGCAGGGCGGCTCGCGGACCTGGCGCGCGGCAAAGGTCTCAAGGTCCGCGGTGTGATGGGTTACGAAGGACACGTTGTGGGCCTCGACGATCGAACGACTCGTGAGAAGCTGACTGCGGATGCAATGGAATTGCTGCTTCAAGGCCACCAGGCCGCCGGCGGCGACATAGTATCGGCGGGAGGCACCGGGACATACGACATCAACGTCTGGGCAAATGAAATCCAGGCCGGCTCCTACGTACTGATGGACACGACTTACGCCAAACTGGGTCTTCCCTTTCGTCAGGGGCTCACCGTGCTGGCCACGGTCATCTCCGTCTCATCCTCGTATGCGGTAGGGGATTGCGGGTTGAAGGCGCTTGGAATGGATCATGGCAACCCGTCGATCGACGGCGGTCATCAAGTGTTGTTCGTATCCGACGAGCACGTCACTTTTGTGCCTTCTTCACCGCTCAAGCCGGGCGACCGGATTCGCGTCATGCCGGCCCATATCGATCCGACAATCGCCTATCACGAGCGAATGCATCTGGTTCGCGGCGAAGAGATCCTCGAAACATGGCCGATCGATCTGCGCGGATGGTAGCGGCGTCGAGGTCGCGCGCGGATCAGTTTTTGAGGAGCCACCGCCGATGGCGCCACACGTAAATGATCAGGAACGGCCCGAAGGTGAGCGAGAATAGATTGATCATGACTTCGGCCGCCATCGCACCGTCAATCGACGCATACTTGCCATTTTCGAGGTTGTAGAGCACGTCGAGCAGCCCGAGGTAAACGAACGAGCTGCCCGCGATCAGTCCCCACAGCAGAGCACGTGGGTCGCGTCGTGCAAGCATCAACGCGGAGATCGCCGCCGCGATCACAAGCCACGCATCGGCGGCCGGAAACGCGCGTTCGAAAGCAATGTAGCCGCCCTCGCTGCTGGTCTGCACCGCGCCCGAGGTGAAGAAAGTCGTCCAGTACAGCACCGTGGCGCCGGCGCTTATCCAGAGCATCACCGTTACCGCGCGCAATGCCGCAGGCGCATCCGCCCCCGTCTCACTCGTGCCGTTCAGCAAGCGATCCACCGCTTCACGAATTCCCGGGCCGCCGGGCAGAGGGGAGCGGCGGCTGGGGCTCCAGCTCCACACGGGTCGATTCGAGAAATCGGCTCAGCATGTTGAAATAGCTGCAGCACAGGATGAGTTCTGTCGCCTGGCGCACGCCGTAGCGGTCCATGATTGCGGCGAGCGCCTCGTCGCTCAGCCGCACGTCGCGGCTGATCTCGTCCGCGACGCGGCACAGCAAGTTTCCCTCGGCATCGAGTCGCGTGACGGCGCCGTCCACCTTGATTGCGGCGATCTCGTCGTCGCTCACGCCGACGCTCTTCGCCACCGCTACGTGTTGCGTCCATTCGTAGCTCGATCGCGTAACCTGTGCGACGCGCAGCACCGCGATCTCGCGCTTGCGCTTGTCGAACTCACTGCGGAGCAGAATCGACATCGCGAAGTTGATGAGCGGCTCGAAGCTGGCCGGCGCGTTCGCCATCATTCGGAACACGTTCAGCGGCGGCAGCTTGCCCAGCGTCGCAACGATTTCCGGCGTGAGCCGCGCTTCGTCGGGCAGCGGAATCTTTATGGTCACGGGCATTTTACCTCGCGTTGATTCTTTTACCGCGACGCGTCAACCTGTCAACCGGTTGAGAGGTTGCGCGATGATTTTGAAAGTTGCCCGTCTCGGATTTCCGTCGCTGAGGACCGAAGCCAGCCCGGTGCCGCCCGATCGGATCAAAAGCAAGGAGTTTCAGCGCCTGATCGACGACATGATCGAGACGATGTACGAGTACAGCGGCGTCGGCCTCGCCGCTCCGCAGGTCCATCTTCCGATTCAACTGGCGGTGCTCGAAGTCCACGACCATCCGCGCTATCCCGACATGCCGGACGTGCCGCTTACGGTGCTGATCAACCCCGTGGTAACGATTCTCGACAGGACATTGGTCGAAGAGTGGGAGGGATGCCTGAGCGTGCCGGATCTTCGGGGGCGGGTGCCGCGATTCAAGCATCTCCGCGTGACGGCGCTGGGGCGCGATGCGCAGCCGGTCGAAATTGCCGCGTCGGATTTCCACGCGCGGGTGATACAGCATGAGACCGATCATCTGAAGGGCGAAGTTTACCTGGACAGGATGCCGGACATGCGCACGCTGGGGTTTCTCCAGGAATGGCAGCGCTTCATGCTGAAGCCGGAGAAGCAGGAGCAGTGACAGCGGCAGCGCGTGCCTACTTGGGGGGAGGAGGAATCTCTGGCATCTTGCCGGTGGCCTTGAACGACGCGATCGCCTTGCGCATCTCTTCGTTCTGTGCGGCCAGAATGTTTTGCTCGCCCTGGACTTTCGAGAGCTCGGCTTTGAACTGTTCGTTTTCACTTTGAAGCTTGAGCAGCTCGGCGTTGAGCTGCGAGATCTGCTGGGTCTGCTCCTCGATGCGCGTGCGATAACTGCTCGAATAGAGAAAGAACAGCAGAGCTGCGACTATCGCGACGATCAATCCGCCTGTGAGCAATCGTGCCATCTACGCACCCCTTCCTCCGGAGTCACGAGCCGATTTCTTTTTGCAAGCGCGCGCATAGGACAGATTAGCCGATCGGCGCGCGAAAAAAACTGAATTGACTTCCCTGGCCAGCCGTCCCTAAAATGCCGTGGATCGCACTTCTGGTCGGGCGCCATTTGCACCATATTGAGAATTATGCACGATACCCCCGGCGCCGATGAACGTGGGGATCGCTGTATTTCGCCCGCCGGCTAAAGCAGGCTTTTTTGCATGATAGAGGTCCAGGAGCTAACCAAGTATTTCGGCGCCACGCTTGCCGTAGACGACGTTTCGTTCAAGGTCGAGAAGGGCGAGATCATCGGATTGCTGGGCCCCAACGGCTCGGGCAAGACCACGATCATGCGGGTTTTGACGGGATTTTTCCCGGCCACCTCGGGACGCGCGCTAATCGGCGGCCTCGACGTCGCCGAACATTCGCTCGAAACCCGCCGCCGCGTCGGCTACCTGCCGGAAAACATGGTGCTGTATCCCGATCTCAGCGTCGATGCGCTGCTCGAGTTCGGCGCCCGCGTGCGCGAGATCGATCCCCGGACCACGCGCGATCGAATCGAATATTCGCTCGATACGTGCGGGCTCAAGGACGTGCGGCGCAAGCTTATCGGCAAGCTCTCGAAGGGCTATCGGCAGCGCGTGGGAATCGCGCAGGCAATCCTCAGCGATCCCGAGGTGCTGATTCTCGACGAGCCGACGGTCGGACTCGATCCGCGCCAGGTCGTCGAAATCCGCGACCTGATACGTTCGCTGGCCGGGCACTCGACGGTGCTGCTCTCGACGCACATACTGCCCGAGGTCAACATGACCTGCCGCCGCGTCGTGATTATCGACCGCGGACGAATCGTCGCGCAGGACACGCCCGAGCGCCTGACCGCGAAACTGCAGGGAACCGACCAGACGATGATCACGGTCGCAGGTCCGTCGCCGGCGGTGCGCGAGGCTTTGACGGCCGTCAAGTTCGTGCAACGGCTCGAGGATCGTCCGGTCGAAGCCGGCGCCACCGGCGTGTGCTCATTTGTCGCCTACTCCAGCGGCCACGGCGAAGAAGTCCGCTCGGCGCTCGCCGCTTGCGTCGTGCAGCACGGATGGAATCTGCTCGAAGTCAAACCCATGGCGCTCAGTCTCGAGGATCTGTTCATGCGCCTGGTCACCAAGGAGGAGCGGGTTTAGCTGCGCCGCGCGCGAAGTTCAATGTACATTGAGATTGAGGTAGTCGTAGTCGATGGCTAACGCTGCAGGCACGCTGGAAGTCGCTGGCGCCGCCACCGAGTCGCGCCGCGCCGCGATCCGCGCCGCGGGGACGGGCTTTTCAGTGGGCAGGATGCTCGCGGTGACGCGCAAGGAATTGCGCTCGTACTTCGCCTTTCCGCTGGTCTATGTGCTGTCGGGAGTGTTCCTGGTTTTGGCGGGATACTATGCGTACACCGACCTGGTTTTCTTCGAAACGATCGCGTTCGCCCGCGATATCATCCAGAACTATTGGTCGTTGCTGTTCTCGGATATCCGCCTGTGCCTGCTGCTGACGCTGCCGTTCATTACGATGCGGCTGTTCGCCGAGGAGCGCAAGCTCGGCACGATCGAGTTGCTATACACCTATCCGCTGCGCGACGGCGAAATACTCGGCGGCAAGTACCTCGCGTCGGTCGCGATCTTCATCATGATGCTCGTGCTGACGATGCTCTACCCGGTTTACATTTACAGCATCCACTGGTTTCCGCTGTTTCCGCTTATCGCGGGCTACCTGGGATTGCTGCTGATTGGATGCGCGTTTATCGCGTGCGGCGTGTTCATTTCGTCGCTGTGCGAGAGCCAGGTGATGGCGGGGATGGGCACGATCACGCTGCTGCTGTTTTTCTGGATTCTCAACTGGAACGAGGCCGCGTTCACCAACTCGTGGCTCGAACTGCTGCGCGCGTTCTCGTTGTTCGATCAGTTCGGCAGCTTCGCCAAGGGCGTAATCGATCTCGATCACGTCACCTACTTCATCTTTTTCATCGTCTTTTTCCTGTTTCTCACGCAGCGCTCGATGGAGGCACGCAAGTGGATCGGCCGGCGCTGAAGAATTCGTCCACGGCCGCGCGCCGATCGATCTGGATGAACTACGCGGTGCTCTTTTACACCGTGATCGCATTCGGCGCCGTGCTGTTCGTCGCCAATGCGATAATTTCCACCCAAAACATCCGATGGGACCTGACCCCGTCGAAACGATTTTCGCTCTCGGATTTCGACAAGCGCGTGCTCGGCGGACTGACCCACAGCGTCAAGGTGATGGCGTTTGTGCGCACCGAGGATCCCGCCTACCTCGAACTCGCGGATTTGTTGTTCCAGGCGGCCGCGTTCACGCCGCACCTGACCTACCAGGTGATCGACGTCAACAAGGCGCCCGGGCTGGCGCGCGAGTACGGCGTGTCGAGTTACGGCGAGGTGGTCGTGGAATCGCAGGGGCGGCGCCGCGACTTCGACAACGCGCGCTCCGACGAGCTAATCCCGGCCATCCTGCAAGTCTCGACCGCTGCCAACAAGCACATCTATTTCACCATCGGGCACGGCGAGCGCGACCCGTTCGATTCCGATCGCAGCCTGGGCTACTCGCAATGGCGCGCGCTGCTCGAACAGAACAACTATCAGATCGATAACGTGTCGCTGTTCGCCAGCGGCGTGCCCGACGACGCCAGGGTGGTCGTGTCGCTTGGGCCGCGCAAGGATTTCCTGCCCGAAGAATTGGCGGCGCTGGCCAGGTACCTGGGTCACGGCGGACATTACATCGCGATCATCGATCCCTATGGATCGGCGACGCTGGTCGAGTTCCTCAAAAAGTACTACCTCGATTTTATTCCGCAGGTCGTCGTCGATCCCGCCTATCGCCTGACCGCCGGCGAAATCCTTACCACCCAGATTCCGATCCGCTCGGAAGAAAATCCGATGAGCCGCTCGATGTCCGCGCCGGCGGTCTTCTCTTTGGGGCGCGGCGTGATGATCACCGGGGCGGTCGGCGCCGCCGCGCCCGATGACTTGAAGATCGCGCAGGAGGACAAGTTCCTCTCCTCGTCGCATGAGAGCTGGGCGTCGAACGATCCCAATGCGTTGACGACCGGAATCACCCAGTACCAGGCGGGTCGCGATATCAAGGGCCCGATTCCGGTGGCCTCCGAAATTGATTTCGCTCCGGCGTCAAATCCGCACATCCCGGCAATCCGGATGACGCGGCTGGTGGGGATCGGCAGTTCGGCCTTCGCCTCGAACCAGTTTATCGAGATGCTGGGGAATCGCGACCTCGCGGTGAGCCTGATCAATGAGATGGCGGGCGATGAGATGCTGATCGCGAGCCGCGAACGGCTCAACAAAAACGAAACCGCCGCCTTCTATATCAGCGATCGAGAGGCGCGTCACATGCTCTTTTTTGGATCGGTCGTCGAACCGGGCATCCTGTTCCTGATCGCAATCACGGTCATGGTGCGCAGGAGGTTTTTCGCGTGAGAGCGCGTCCTGCAATCTTCTACACGATCGTTTTTTTCATCCTGCTGCCGATATATTTCTGGATTCAGCCGAGCATAAGGCCGGCGACCGCCTTGGAGCAGAGAGAAGAGAGCCTCTTGAACCTCAGCGGCGGTATCGACGCGATCGCCGTTTCCAGCGGATCGGAATCGCTGCGTTTTCAGAAGACCAAAGACGGCAAGCTCTACGAACTCGTCGTGCCGCCGGGAAAATTCGTCCCGCATGACCTGATGGACGCGATGGTGGCGCTGCTGACGAGTGCGAAGTCAGTCGAAGTGGTGTCGGAGGATTCAAACGACCTCGCGCAGTTCGGACTCGACCATCCCAAGTCCGTGCTCACCATCGAGGCGCCCGGCAAGCCGCAGCCGATCAAGATTGCGTTCGGCAATGAAAACCCCACCCATACCGCCATCTACGCCCAGATCGAGGGAATCCCGAAAGTGTTTCTGCTCGGCCAGAACATCGAGTACTACCAATCGCTGATGTTCCAGTGGATCGAGGGCAAGCAGGGCAAGAACGCCTAGCCCGC
>CALAOW010000096.1 GCA_937889395.1 uncultured Pseudomonadota bacterium
AGCGGCCCGCGTCGGCAAGACCCGGCTGATCGACAACGCCGTGCTCCATCCGTAAGCGCGCCCGGCGGAGTGTTCGACGGGAGAACTTGATTGAATGCGGAACCCACCGTGGGTTCCGCACCTCCTTGGGCAGGGGCTGCGGCCCCTGCACCCGCAGTGAGAAGACGCGAAAATCTGCGCAGCGCATCTTTTCGCGACTACGCGAGGGAAGAGCCCGCGGCGCGCGGTTTCTTAATACTGGCCAGCCGTGCCAACGGCCAGGGGTGACCCCTGGCCGTGGCCACGGCAGCGCGGTGTTAAAACAAAGATGCGGGCTTCGCCCTGTTAGAAGGGGTTGATCAAGAAAGAGCCCGCGCGTGCGTATTTTGGGTCATCCCGAGCGGAGCCGAGGACCCGGATTCTAGCCTCTCCCTGATAGAGAGCTTTGCGTAATCGGATGTCGGTTACGCGCTGGCGCGCGAGATCCTTCGCTACGCTCAGGATGACGAAAAAAAGTGAGCGGCCGCAGGCGTCATTCTGAGCGAAAGCTCCTGTAGCGAAGAATCTCGACGGACGCTACGGCGTCCGTCGCTAGTTACGCACAGCTCTCCTGATAGGAGAGCTTCGCATAACTGCATATTGAATTCGGAGCAGCTCGGCTTCGCATGCCCTCAGTGAAGTCGAAGTGTTTTGCGCCGAGAAAGATTCGGGTTTCTTCGCTGCGCTCAGAATGACACAAAAAAAGAGGGTGCCAGCGCGTATCGCTTCAGCACCAACATCCGGTTATGCAAAGGTCTCCTGATAGAGAGAGGCTAGGAAACAGATCCGCCGCGCGGAGTCAGGTCATTAGAAGGATCAGGAGGCCGCCGGTCACTATGAATCCACCGCCGAGCAGGATTCTGTCGTCGGGAATCTGCTTGAAAAAAATGAACGAAATTACCTGCGACACTACGAAGAAGACCGCGATATAGATTCCCATCAGTCGATTGAAATCGATACCGCTCAGATTGACCAGTACTCCGTAGGCGAAAAGAACCAGTCCGCCCGCCGCCATCCAGTAGGCCGGGCCGCGAAGTCCTATCCGGACGAGCGCATCGCCGCCCACTTCGAGCGCCGCAGCGAGCACCAGGATCGCGAGAGTCTTTAAGATCAAATCCGCGCTGGCCTAATAATAATCAACCGGGTCGATCTGCTGCTTCGCGCCCCAGTAGAAAAGCATATTCTCGGTCAGTCCCTGCCAGGTGAACTTTCCCGGCGGCATCAGCAGCCGTTTGAACATCGACTTGAGCGAGTAGAACTCCTTGGTGCATCGCCACACGCCTTCTTCGACTTCCTGCGGCGACATGTTCTTGGGCACGAACATGCAGCGGAAGTTGTTGGTGTAGAGGTCGGCGTCGGGGATGATCACGCGGCCCTCGTTCTCGAGCTGCGTGCGCATCGGCGTGCCTACGCGCGGCGTCACGGTGTTGAAGAACGCCTCGGGCGCCTTGACCTCATGCAGGAACTTGAGCGTGTCGTCGAAAATTCCCGGATGGTCCTCTTCCAGCCCGAACAGGAAGTTGAGCGAATAGTAAATCCCGTATTTTTCGAGCTTCTTGAGCAGCTTCTTGTAATGGCTCGCGTTATTCTGAATCTTGTTCATCGAGAGCAGGCTGTCCTGGCTGATCGATTCGACCCCGATGTTGACGTGGAAGACGCCAGCCTTGGCCGCAAGGTCCAGCAACTCCTCGTCGTGATTCGAGTTGATCGTCCACAGGCACGAGAAGCGGATGCCCAGCGGCTCGAGCGCCTTGAAAAGCTCGCGCGCGAACTTGTGCTTGCCCGTGATCTGGTCGTCAATGAACTGAAAGCGCTTGAAGCCGGTCATCTTGACGACCTGCTTTATCTCCTCGACGATGTCCTCGATCGGCCGCGTCCGATACGCGCCGTCGTAGAAGACCGGAATCTCGCAGAACGAGCATCTATAAGGACATCCGCGGCTTGCCTGCACCGGCACCGCCTTGAACAGGTAGCGATTGAGCTTGAGCAGCTCGTGGCGCGGGCGCGGCAGGTTCTTCAGATCGTGCAGCTTGTCGGCCTTGTAAACCGGTTTGAGTTTGCCGTCGCGCCAATCCTGGAGCAGTTCGGGCCACATCAAATCGGCCTCGCCCTTCACCACCGCGTCGCAATGCTGAAGAGCCTCTTCGGCCTGCAGCGTCGCATGGAATCCGCCGAACACGACCGGGATGCCACGCTTGCGGAACTCGTCGCCGAGCTGGTACGCGCGCAGCGACGCGCCAATGGTGGTGGTCATGCCGACGAGGTCCCATCCACCGTCGAAGTCGATTTCCTCGAGACGTTCGTCACATAGCGTTACGTCGTATTCATCGGGCGTCAGTCCCGCAATCAGCGGAATCATCAGCCCCATGATTAGCCGCCAGCGGGTCTTATGCGGGGTGCCGTCGAGATGGACGGTCGTGGGTTGCACCAACAGAATTCGCGGTTTCTTGCCGTTCATGCTTCCTCTGCCTGCGCAGGGCTTGCTTCGCCTTGCTACAGGCTTTCAGTCTTCACGGATGATTGACGATGCGATCGGGCCGGTAATCCAGATCAGGACCAGGGCAAACACGTAAGTGCCGAAGGCAGTGCCCCAGGCGAAGTACTCCAGCCGATTAGCTATTGCCAGGACCACGACCAGGTAGGCGAAATCGCGCCCGCTCCATCGATCGACTTTGTCCAGCCACGCCGCCGCCTGCTCGCCCTTTATCTTGAAGGCGCGCCAGATCGCGTAAGTGCACATCATGAATCCGCCGAGCAGGATCGGAATCAGGTACAGGTAAGCGCGGCTGTGGTCCACCCGGTAGCATCCAATGAGCAAGCCGATGAAAACGCCGACGTGCACAATATTGTCGGTGACGACATCGAGCGCGCCGCCGAAATCGCTCTCGACCATTTTAAGCCGCGCCAGTTCGCCATCGACGCCGTCGATGGTGATCGAGATCAAAAAGAAAATTGCCGCGAACAGCCGCATCCAGTAATTCGGAACCGAGAACATCCAGGCGCACGCCAGCCCGAACGCCGTGTTGGCGACCGTGACCATGTTGGGCATGACTCGCGTATGCGCTGCGAGCCAGTAGCTGATTCGCCACGAAATCCGCCGATCGACCCATCGCGCCATCGGCGCGTCTTTGTGCGCCGACTCCTCGCGAATCGATTTCGCCAGCCGCAGTTCCGCTTCCTCGCGATCCTCGGGCCGCCCGTTCAGCGCGAATGGCAGCAGACTCGCAGCCGGCGCCGCGATCGCGGTCGAAATTCCCCCGCGCTTGAGAATCTCACCGATCGGACCGGTCGCGATTTCGCCGCCCTGGTCGCGATCCGTGCTGACTGCGCGATGTACCGATCGCGGATTGGAGGCGTGGGCGCCCAAGATCCGGGCCAGTTGCGACTTCGCAAATACCAGGTTTCCCGAAAAGGACACGCACGGCGATGATGGGTCGATGCCCAATCCATCCGCATCCCGATGATTCAGAATCTCGCTGAACGATTCGACCATCGAGACCGAGTCGCTGCCTTTGAACCGGCCCATCGCGCGAGCGACGTCCGGATACAGCTCGCGTGGCGCCGCCACGACAAACCGTTTGATCCCGGCGCGTTCGCAATTAATCATCAGCCGCTCTAAAAGCGGGCGGCCGAAGACCGCGTTATTGGCGCGATCGGGTGCTGCGATTAGAGCAGTATCAATCACGAACGCCTTATTTGAACCCGGTTTTCCCCCGTTTTCTGCAATGGCGTCAGGGTAACACAGCCGGAACGTGATCGGAAGTAGCCCTGGTGCTACCAGTTTCAATTCCGGGTTATGAGTTCGGCGCGTGTCTGACGTCGCCGACCTCGTCGATCGGGACCGCGGTGCTTTCCGATCGCCGCACTTTTGTTGGCATCGAACTGGAGGCAGCCTGGCGCGGCTGATAAACTGACGGATTCATGGCCACGATTACCGCTCTGCTATTCGATTTCGGCGGCACGCTTGACGGGCCCGCGCATTGGCTCGATCGATTTCTCTCAAGCTACCGCGCCGCGGGAATCGAAATTTCGCGCGCCGAACTCGACCCGGCCTTCGAGCACGCAACGCGAATCGGATACGGCGCGACCAGGATCGTGGCGCGCTTCGGGATGACCGACCTGGTGCGATTCCTGGTTGGCCATCAATTCGAATACCTCCGGAAAAGCGGGCCGGACCCGCTTGCCGCGATACTCGGCAACTCCGGCGCCGCAGGACGCCATCGCTTCGTCGAGCGCGTCACGGACTCTTTCGTCCGCGAGACGTCTGCCGGACTGGCGCATAGCCGCGGCGTCATCGGCACGCTCGAGGGCCGCTTCAAAATGGGCGTCGTTTCGAACTTCTATGGAAATCTCGACGGCATCCTGGCGGAGGCGAAGCTGGATCGATTCTTCGACGCGGTTGCCGATTCGTCGCGCGTTGGAATTTTCAAGCCCGAGGCGGGCATCTTCGAAGCCGCGCTGGAAAAAATGCATTGCGCGCCCGAATCGACCGCGATGATTGGTGATTCTCTCGCCAAGGATTGCGCACCCGCACACAGACTCGGAATGCGGACCGTCTGGCTGCGCACCGGGCCGCGATGCGGCGACGATGCCTGCGGGCGGGACACGGCCGCCGACATCACGATCCGCTCAATCGACGAAGTTGCGCAAATTCAATGGTGAAGGGATTGCAAGGAGCGATTATCGCCGCCGGCCGCGGCGAGCGGCTGCGCAACTCGACGCGCGACGATATTCCCAAGCCGCTGGTCAAGCTGGGCGGCGAGGCGATGCTCTCGCGGCAGGCGCGTGCGCTGATCGCGGCGGGCGCATCCTCGGTGGTTGCGGTGATCAACTCCGAGACGGCGCGGGTTGCGGGCGAAAACGAAATGGCGCTCGAGATTCCGCCGTCGCTCAGGGTCGTCGTTCGCGACACCGCCAACTCGATGGAAACGATGCTGGCGCTGGGCGAGGTGCTGGAACCGGGATGGTTTATCGCGGCGACCGTGGACGCCGTAATTCCGCAGGCGGAGTTGGCGCGGTTTGTTAATGAGTCGCGCCGAAAAATTGAGGATTGCAGCGAGAAAAAATTGGCAGGCGTGCTGGCCGTCACGCGATGGCGCGGCGAGGCCAGGCCGCTTTTCGCCGATGTAACAGGAAATGGGTTGATCCTGCGGCTCGGCGACCGACAGACTTCTATGGTGACGGCAGGACTCTATTTCCTGTCGACCCGAGTTTTCGACTGCGCCGCCGACGCGCGCCGCGCGGGACTCGACGCGCTGCGCCGCTTCCTCGCGCTGATCATTGAGCGCGGGATGCAACTGGATGCGATTGAGATCGAAGGATCGATCGACGTCGATGAAGCGTCGGACCTCGACGCCGCGCGCATCGCGATACGGAAGATATTATGAGCTATCGAGCTTTGGGAATTTATCGGGAACCCGAATTTTCACCGGGCAAGATCGAGGCCGACGCCGCGATTCTTGACGCCACCTTGTCGGAACTGAAGCGCGAAGGCGTCGAGATTCAGGCGATGGATGCGGTCAGCTTCGCGATGGCCGCAGCTATCCGCGCCGATATCGTACTGCCGATGTGCCAGGGTCCGCGCGCGCTCAAGCGTCTGGCCGAAGTCGAGCAGGCGGGAGCGGTCGCGATCAATTCCGCGCTCTCGATTCGCAACTGCTACCGCGATCTGCTCGCGGCCGGACTGGAGCGGGCCGGAGTGCCGACGCCGGTGGGCGCGCTGGTGCAGGCGGACGAGCCGCTTGATGTGCGCAAGCTTGCCGGGCTGGATTTGTCGGCGGGCGTGTTCGTCAAGCGCGGCGACTTGCATGCGCTCGCCGCTGAAGATGTGCAGCGGGCGGCCGATCGCGCCGAGGTCGAATCGATTCTCGCCGATTTCGCACGGCGCGGAATCCGCTTCGCCTACCTGCAGCAGGAAGTCGTGGGCCGGGTCGTCAAATTTTACGGCGTCAGTGGAGTTTCCTATTTCACCATTCAACCTGAAGACGAGGAAGTCGCCGAAGCCGCGGTGCGCGCGCTGTCGGAAGCGGCTTTGGCGGCAGCCGCCGCGCTTGGGCTCGAGGCATGGGGGGGAGACGCGGTCTTGAGTGGCGATCGTTTTGCGATTATCGATTTTAACGACTGGCCCAGTTATAGCCGGGTGCGCCGACCTGCCGCTCGCGCGATCGCACGGCGCGCGATGAGTCTGCTTGGCCGCCCGCGCTAGACGCGGCAAGAAATTCAAACAAGGAATCGGACCGCCACCATTCTGATGAGCACCACGAACGGAAAACTTCCGGCAATCATGACCTCGGTTCCAGGCCCCAAGTCGAAGGAGATCTTCGACACCGAACAAAAGTATATCGCGCCGGGCCGCCAGCGAATTTCGCTGCTCGCCGGCCTCGCCTTCGACCACGGTGAAGGCGCGACGCTTACCGACGCCGACGGCAACACCTACGTGGATTTCTTTGCGGGCGTCGCGGTCGCGAGCCTCGGCCATGCACATCCGGGACTCGCCCAAGCGCTGGCGCATCAGGCGTCGCGGCTGATAGTCGGCACGTTCGCCACCAAAGAGCGCGCGGCGGCGTTCAAGCTGCTGGCCGAAGTCGCGCCCGCGGGACTCAACCGCGCACATCTATATAGCGGCGGCGCAGAGGCGGTCGAAGCCGCCCTTCGGCTGGCGCGTTCTGCCACCGGCAAGCACGAAGTTGTGAGTTTCTGGGGCGGCTTCCACGGCAAGACCGGCGGCGTGATGGGACTTATCGGCGACGAATCGAAGCAAGGCTACGGACCGCTGCAGGGCGGGCAATACACGGTGCCATACGCGGACTGTTACCGATGCCCGTTCAAGTTGAAGCATCCCGAGTGCGGGCTTTATTGCGTCGATTTCGCGCGCCAGCAAATCAAGATGAGTTCCGGCGGCGCGCTCGGCGCGATCATCGCGGAGCCGATGCAGGGCACCGCGGGCAACGTGATTCCGCCCGACGACTGGATGCCGGCGGTCAAATCGGTGGCGAGGGATTTCGGCGCGCTGCTGATCGCCGACGAAATGATTACCGGCTTCGGACGGACCGGAAAATGGTGGGGCGTCGAGCACAGCGGCGTTCGCCCGGATATCGTCACCGTCGGCAAGGGGATGGGCTCCGGATATCCGGTTTCGGGCGTGCTGCTAAGCGACGAACTGGGCACGGCGGAGCCGTTCTCGAAGCCGAGCGCGTCGTCGTCGAGCTACGGCGGAAATCCGCTCGCGGCGGTGGCGGTGGCGGAGACGATCGGCGCGATTCAGAAACAGCATCTGGTCGAGAACTCGCGCAAGGTTGGCGCGATGATGCTGTCGCGGCTGGTGCAACTCAAGGAAAAGTACCGGTTCATCGGCGACGTTCGCGGCAAGGGACTGCTGATCGGCGTCGAGCTGGTCCGCGATCTCGAGACCAGGGAACTGCTCGGCAAAAAAGTCACCGAGCTGATATTCGCCGAATGCCTCAAGCGCGGGTTGGTGATCATGGGCTACTTTCCCAAGATTCGAATCAATCCCGCGCTGGTTATTACCGAGGCGCAGGCCGAGGCCGGCATCGCGATCCTGGACGAAGTATTCGCGCACGTTCGCGACCACGTGGACTGGCGCCACGCGTAAGAGCGGTTTGTTTCAATGGCTAATCCGAATGGCAACGCGGCGCTGTTCTTCGATCTCGGCGGCACTCTCGTCAAGCTCAATGACGCGCGCGAGATTCCGCTCGACGCAAACGGCGACGTAGTAGTCGAACTGCTTCCCGGCGTGGCTGAAAAGCTTCGCCCGATGCACGACCATCTGATGTTTGTCGTGACCAACCAGGCCGGAATCAGGCGCGGCCGGCTCACCGCGGAAAAAATGGAGGCCGCGCTCGCGAAGCTCGACCATCAGCTCGGCGGCATCCTGACTGCGTGGCAAATCTGTCCGCATACCGACGACGACAAGTGCCAATGCCGCAAGCCCAAGGGCGCAATGATCACGGAGCTGGCCGACCTGTACGGCGTGGATTTGGCATCGTCGACGATGGTCGGCGATCAGGAGGTCGATAGGCTGGCGGGCGAAGCGGCGGGCGTTGCCAGGTTCGTCGCGGCCAAAGATTTCTTCGGGCAGGGGTGACCCCTGCACCCAATGTTACGGTCGCCCGCCGTTGGCGGGCGCGGCCACTGCCAACGGCTTAATACTGCGCCGCCTTCACCATCGCCTCGGCGGCGACGCGTATAGTTGAGAGCTAAATCAGAAGGCTGACGCCGGCGATTTGGGGCCGCAGGCAGTTCCAGGCATCCAGAGCCCGTCCACAGGATTATCCACAGGGCTTGCATTTCTCGCGTATCCGGCTAGACTGCGGTTAGCACTCAGGCATCGCGAGTGCCAATTGACAAACCCCGGACAGTAATTAACTTTCCGACGGCTGGAATCGTCCAGCCAAGCAACACTTTTCGCAAGCTAAGGAGGCTGCTGGTCCCCAATGAAAATCAAGCCACTGGGCGATCGAATTCTCGTCAGGCGTATCAAGGAAGAGGAGCGGACCAAGGGTGGAATAATCATCCCGGACACCGCCAAGGAAAAGCCACAGGAGGGCAAGGTTGTCTCCGTCGGCAAGGGCAAGTATGGCGACGACGGCAAGCTCATCCCGATCGAGGTCAAGGCGGGGGACAAGATCCTGTTCGGGAAATACTCGGGCAGCGAGTTCAAGCATGAGGGCGAAGATCTGCTGATCCTGCGCGAGGACGACATTCTGGGAATCATCGAGTAGGCGTTTCGGCCTGCTTGCAAGCGAATCCCAATCTGATCCGATGAAACCTTCAATCATAGGAGAGGCAAAAGAACCATGCCTGCAAAGATAGTTCGTTTCGGACAAGAATCGCGCGAGAAGATCCTCAAAGGGGTCAATGTTCTCGCCGATGCCGTCACCGTGACGCTCGGTCCCAAGGGCCGAAACGTCGTGTTGGAGAAGAGCTTCGGCGCTCCGACCGTGACCAAGGACGGCGTAACAGTCGCCAAGGAAATCGAGCTCGAAGACAGGTTCGAGAACATGGGCGCGCAGATGGTCAAAGAGGTCGCGTCGAAGACCTCCGACGTGGCGGGCGACGGCACCACCACGGCAACCGTGCTGGCCCGGCAGATCTTCACCGAGGGCATCAAGATGGTGGCCGCGGGGCACGATCCCATGTCGCTCAAGCGCGGCATCAACCGCGCGGTCGAGGCTATCACCGCCGAGCTCAAGAACCTTTCCAAGCCGACCAAGGATCGCAAGGAAATCGCGCAAGTCGGGACGATTTCGGCCAACAACGACTCGACCATCGGCGACATCATTGCCGAGGCGATGGAGAAGGTCGGCAAGGAAGGCGTCATCACGGTTGAAGAGGCGCGCGGACTGGAGACCCAGCTCGAAGTGGTCGAGGGGATGCAGTTCGACCGCGGCTACCTGTCGCCGTACTTCGTGACCGATCCGGAGCGGATGGAAGCGAAGCTCGAGGACGTGTTCATCCTGATCCACGAGAAGAAGATTTCGTCGATGAAGGATTTGCTTCCGATCCTGGAGACGATTGCCAAGAGCGGCAAGCCGTTCCTGATTATCGCCGAGGACATCGAAGGCGAGGCGCTGGCGACGCTGGTGGTGAACAAGATTCGCGGCACGCTGTCGTGCGTCGCGGTCAAGGCGCCCGGCTTCGGCGATCGGCGCAAGGCGATGCTCGAAGATATCGCGGTCCTGACCGGCGGGCGCGCTATTTCCGAGGAGCTCGGACTCAAGCTCGAGAACATCACGCTGAGCGATCTGGGCCGCGCCAAGCGCCTGGTCGTGGACAAGGACAACTGCACGATAATCGACGGCGCAGGCAAGAAGGCCGACATCGAGGGTCGTATCAAGCAGATTCGCGCGCAGATCGAAGAGACCACCTCGGACTACGATCGCGAGAAGCTGCAGGAACGGCTGGCCAAGCTGGTTGGCGGAGTGGCCGTGATTCGGGTGGGCGCCGCGACCGAAGTCGAAATGAAGGAAAAGAAGGCCCGCGTCGAGGACGCGCTGCATGCAACCCGCGCCGCAGTCGAAGAGGGCGTGGTTCCGGGCGGCGGCGTCGCGCTGATTCGCGCCTCGAACGTGCTCGATAACATGCGCGCCAGCGAGGCCGAAAAAGTCGGCATCGCGATCATCAAGAAGGCGATCGAAGGCCCGGCGTGGTGGATCGCATCCAACGCGGGATGGGAAGGCTCGGTCGTGGTCGATAAGATCAAGAACAACAAGGGGCCGTTTGGATTCAACGCGGCCAGCGAGGAGTTCGAAGATCTGATGAAGGCCGGAATCATCGACCCGACCAAGGTCGTTCGCAGTGCGCTGCAGAACGCGGCGTCGGTGGCGAGCCTGCTGCTGACGACCGAGTGCATGGTGGCGGAGAAGCCCGACGAAAAGGGTGCTGGCGGCGGCGGAATGCCGGGCGGAATGCCTCCGGGCGGCATGATGTAATCAAGAACTCAATTGCGCGCGCCAGGTAGTGACCTGGCGACATGATTAACATCAGCGGCGGGGCCATCGAGGCTCCGCCGCTGTTATTCTGGCAGGGACCAACCCCTGCACCGCGGGATCGGTTAGCTCCAAAACGCTACAAGCCGACACGTAAACATTCTAGGCGGCTCTTGGGTGATGTCGCTAGGGTGCAACAAATCGCTCGCGTGCAACGAGGATCAAAGATTCCAATCGTACTGTGGGCGTACTGGATGGAGCCGAAATACTCAATGAACTGGCCCGACTCGGGCGCAGTCAGTCGCTTAGCAAATCGGGGATTAGGTTGGTTCGAAGCTCACATTTTCTTGGCCCCGACCTTGCTAAGTTCCTAAATGATTAACCGGTCGCCGCTGTGAACGCCTTGGGGGATTGGGCTGGCGCAGTGTTCGTCAAGGAGGGGTCGCTGATGGCAGTTCGAGCGCTCATTGCGCACAGCTCGGGAATCACGCGCGACATCATGCGCAGTCATCTCGAGTGCGGCGGATGTCAGGTGGTGGCGGAAACCGAGACGGTCGCACAGACAGTCGACATTTTTCGCACGACGCGTCCAGACGTGATCGCGCTCGACAGCGGGCTGCACGGTGCGCAGGGGGTCGACGCGTTATGGCTGTTCAGGACGATTCGCCGCGAGTCGCCTGCGGCGTCGATCGTGATCGTCACGGCGTCGCAGTCACTCGACGACCGGCGAATCTATCTGCGCGACGGCGCGCTCGAATGCATCGCGGAGCCGTTCGTCAATTTCGGCCTGGCGCGGGTGTGGCGCCGGCTGTCGGATGTTTATCCCGAGCTCAAACGCACCGACGAGGCCGCCTCCGGGGGCTGATTCGCCAGCTCACCGTCAGTCTGATTCTCGCACCATCAAGCGTTCAATTGAGACGGGCTGGCCGGGCACGCAATTGACCCACAGCACCCATCCGGAATTCTCGCTCGAATAGAGCGGCGCCGGCGTTCCGCAATAAAAGGCGCGCGTCGAGCCCTGCGATACGTCGCCCAAGACGTGCACGTGGCCGAGCGCCACGTAGTCGTAGCGCGAGTGTTCGATTTCCGCCGGCGTGATCGGCGACGATCGCTCAAACTCCCCATCCTCCATGAAAAATCCGTGCGCCAGCGCGATATTCCAGAGCCCTTCCTCGCGCTCGGGCATGCCGCTGAGCGGCCGGTAGTCCGGCGTATGCTCGACTATCGCGCGGCCCCATACGCGAGCCGCAAGCCCGGCAAAATCGATGGTCCTGCCCTCGGGCTCGAGGATGAGGTGCAGATTATCCGGCAACGTGGCGGGCGGGAGGCCTGCGTATATCGATCGCTCGTCGTGCGCGTCGTGATTGCCGGGAATCATCCCCACCGGCATCTGCGCCCGCGCGATCGTTCCCAGCGCGAAGGCGAGGCCTTCTTCGCTGACGCGCGCCGAATCGAACAGATCGCCGACTATCAGCAGCATGTCGGCGTTGCGGTCGTTGGCGATGTCGATGACCCGGGCAAATGCGGTGCGCACTTTGTCGCGCAACTGCAGGCCGCGCTCGCCTGACCCGAACGTATCGGATTCCAGGTGGACGTCGGAAGTATGAACGATGCTGAGTGGGCGATGCGGCCGCTTACCTGACAATATTGCGTCCTTCGGTGCGCCGCTTAAGCCGCGGGCGCTAAGTTCCGGTCAATGATAACATGCTGTAGAGTCAGAGTTCGAGCGCCTGTTCCATCGCTCGCGCACAAGCGTTATCGCAGGGGGTTTTCTCACTTGATCGTCGTAATGAAAGCGCACGCCACCGAAGCCGAAATTCAGGCGGTTGCCAGGATGGTCGAGGATCTCGACTACAACGCGCACATTATCCGCGGCGTCGAACGCACGGTGGTCGCATGCGTGGGCGATGAGCGTGGCGAGAAGCATCAGCTGACGCATCTGGAATCGGTAGCCGGGGTGGAGCGCGTGATGCCGGTGGTGCGGTCGTTCAAGCTGACGTCGCGCGAGGTGCGGCCCGAAGGCTCGCGAATCAAGGTCGGCAACGCCGAAATAGGCGGCAAGCGAATCGCGGTGATCGCGGGACCGTGCGCGGTCGAGAGCGAGGCGCAAATCGAGGCCGCCGCCGACGCGGTGAAAGCCGCGGGCGCTCACGCGCTGCGCGGTGGAGCGTTCAAGCCGCGCACGTCGCCGTATTCGTTTCAGGGGATGGAAGGCGAGGGGCTGATATTGCTGGAGCACGCGGGTCGAAGAGTCGGCCTGCCAGTGGTTACTGAAATAATGGATGCGCACGATATCGAGCTGGTGGCAGAACATTGCGACATGCTGCAAGTCGGGGCGCGCAATGCGCAGAATTTCTCGTTGCTGCGCCGGCTGGGAAGAATCAAGAAGCCGGTGCTGCTCAAGCGCGGCATGTCGATGAAGCTCGAAGAGTTCATGATGGCGGCGGAATATATTCTGTCGGAGGGCAATCCCAACGTCGTGCTGTGCGAGCGCGGGATTCGCACCTTCGAGACCGCGACGCGCAACACGCTCGATCTGAACGCCGTGCCGCTGCTCAAGGAATGGACGCATCTGCCGGTGATTGTCGATCCGAGCCACGGGACGGGAATCTACTCGATGGTGGCGCCGATGGCTCTGGCAGCCATCGCGGCCGGCGCCGACGGATTGCTGATCGAGGTGCATCCGAAGCCCGAGAGCGCGCTGTCCGACGGCCCGCAGCAGTTGAAGCCGTCGCGGTTTGCCGACTTGATGAAGGCGCTCAAGCCGCTGGCCGAGGCGGTGGGAAGGAGGCTGTAAATTTTGCTTTCGCTGGGGGCGTTGAAAACTCGCGCCGTCATGAGATTTTCTTGTCGTCCTTGTAGATTTCCTCCCAATTCTTGAAGCCTTGGGGGTCCCATCGCTTCCACACACCCTCGCGCTTGCCGTCCTTGTAGATTCCGGTCGCGGCGATTTTGCCGTTGGTGTACCAGCCGACGTGCTCGCCGTCCTGCACGCCGTCCTTGTAGTGATCGATCGACGCCTTCTGTCCGTTGTCGAACCACTGGGTCCATTCGCCGCTCTGCTTTCCGTCGTGGTATTCGCCCTGGATCATTTTGGAACCATCGTCCCGATAGATTACGAACGGTCCCTCTTTGACGTCATTGCCGTTGACGGTCTTCGCGCACCAGGTCTCGGAGCCGTTGGGCGGCGCCTCGCCCATCGGCCGGGTTCCGGGCGGGCAGGGCGGTGCGGTTTTGCAGGCGAAGAGGGTCGTGGCGAGGATTATGAGTGCGATTTTGGCGTTCATTTTGAGGATCGGATGAAACGAAAAAGTGGCGATTTATACCATATGATGGGGTCCAGCGACAGAAGCACCACCATCGGTCGTTTCGTTCCGTCAAAATTAATATTTCGTTCGAAAGAGCTTCGCGCGATGATGGCGGACGACTGCCTGCTGGAGGGATGTGCTCGATGAGTGCCGTCCATAGAGATCGAATAGCACGGAAGGGGGCGGCGTGTGCAGGCTGAAAAGTTCAGCCGCCTGAAAGGAAGAATCACCTGCGCGGTGAGCGGCAGGGGCTGCGGCCCCTGCACCCGCAGTGAAAAGACGCAAAAATCTGCGCAGCGCATCTTTTCGCGACTACGCGGTGGGCCGTTGGCACGGCTGGCCAGTGTTAAGGCCGCGCTCCGTTGTCGCTCGCGGCCCCTGCGAACGGGTTAATACTGCGCTGCCGTCGCCACGGCCAGGGGGGAACCCGGCACCCAATAAAAAAAAGAGAAGATGCGGGCAGAGTTTACCCTGAGTACTCGTAGGGTCCCTGTTAGAAGAGGTTGATCAAGAAAGCGCCAGCGTGTCGCTCCCGGAGCGGAAAGAGCCGAAGCCGAGTTGATCTGTTCCGATATCAGTGAGACACGGGCGCACGATCGGCCGCTCGAAAAGCGTTAACCCCTTGTGCGCACGCGCTTTCGTGAAGCCGCTCATAGCGTTCGACCATCATGGCGGGCGGCCTGTCCGTCGCAGGGGCGGGACTCACTTGCTCACGCCGATCAGCGGACCCGCAATCAATATTGTCCCGAAGGTCGTCAGAATCGCAGCAACCAATAGTATCGGAGTGAGTATCCCCATCGTTTTCTTTTTCTGTAGTCGGTAGCGGTGGAAAAGATGGACGCTCAACACGATCCATAAGACTGCCGCGAGAAAACCGCATTGCGCTGCAATCAAGTTCTTCGCATACAATGCGAATCCGCTAATGCCGATCATAATCGTGGCCAAGGCCGCGCTTGCTAGATTTATGAAGTCCTGCTGGCGCGCCGTGATAGTGGCTGGTTTCACAATAGGTGGATGGTAGCAGAGTCCTACGACCCCTGTCCGCCAGTTGTCGGTCGCTCGCCCGTCTGCTAACTCACGGGCATGAATCCGTCTCGCCGCCGCGCTCGGATTCGATCCGTGAACGGGGGTGGGAAGCCTCTAAGCTGTTCCAGACTCGCGTATCGAGGAACTATGGCTGAAGCGAAATTATATTGTCGGCGTTGTCGGCACTTTAGCCCAGCGAATTCGAGCGCATGCTCTAACTGCGGCGCGAGCGACGGACTTGAACCCTTCCGTTTGGAGGGGAAAAAATCCGATGGAAGATTTGTCCGTGTCTGGTGGCCCACGCTCGAAAACACCGACGACGCGAAAGTGGCGGCATATCTGGGTGCTGGGTATGCCTTGTTTATCGGTTCCGTGAGTACGATTTTGGCCATTTCAAATATCACGGGTCTAACCCACAACTGGATGGGGTTCGGCGTTCTAGACTGTTTCGTCGGTGTCTTTTATCTGGTCTGCGCGTTTTTCATATTCCACATGTCGCGACTTGCCGCGTTACTAGCGTTGGTTCTCTACATGGGGATAAAAGCTCTTTTGCTGAATGCGGGCGCGGCGACGGGCGGTAATGTTGTTAGCTGGATCTTGTTTGGTTTGTTTTTGGTTAATGGAGTGAGAGGGACATACACATATCACGATTTTGTTGCTGGATCAGTCGAAACGGACAACGAATCTGAACAAGGCAGAGTAGAATGAATCTCCCACACGCCGCCGCGTTTGCGCTTGTAGGCTGGTATCTGCTCGTGCCGCCAGCTCTCGACCTTCGCAACCCTAGCACACAAACCCCGGGACTTTTCGTGGACCCATCAGCACCGTTGCTTAAGTGGGATACACTCGCGACCTACGAATCAAAAGCTGAATGCGAGCGAGGCCATCGCGAAAGGTTCTCACGTGTCAAGGCGACAGAGCAAAGTGACAGCGCCGAGGCTGATTCCATCGCTAAGGAAGGTGCTGAACTGAACCAACAGAAACCTCTTGATTCTGAAAAAGCTAACGCCTTACTAGTCCGAAGCATTGCGGCCATGGTGAAGATACAGTCCAACCAGAAGGGTATCCTTTCCGAGTGTATCGCGACCGATGATCCGCGCCTCAAGGAAAAGTAGGAAATGAATGAATCAGAACAGGCCGTCGAAGAACTGCGTTTGGCATTGGGGCCGATTGATTTTACTCGTGCAACAAGAGCCGCGATTGCGCTTCAGAAGACGCGCACCATCGATTTGACTCGCGCGCAGCAGCTGATGAGCGCGTTGGGCGTCCTGCGAGATGTTGTGAACTCTTTCCCGAAACCAAAATAAGCCACTCAAAACAGGTTTGCCCGCCGCCGCTGTTTGCGGCCAATATTGCGGGCGCGATGCGAAACCGCACGCGCACGCAGACTTGAGCTTGATCGCATACCGACGCTGCCGCCATGTCTGATCGGTATCCTGCACGCGCACAAAGGGCATCGCGGCGACAACCTTTTGCATGACTGCATAATTCGGAGCAGCGCGGCTCCGCATGCCCCGAGTGAAGTTGAAGCTTCCTGGCGTCGAGAAAGATTCGGGGTCCCTCGGCTGCGCTCGGGATGACACGAAAATGGGGAAAACGCCCCTGTCCTCGGAAGGACAGGGGCGCTGGATTCGTCGCCGGCTAGTTCGATCCGGTTGAGCCGAGCAGGTTGCCGCCCAGCGTTGCGTTGCCGACCCTCACATCGCCGAGCACGTTGATCATCGCGGGCTTGCCCGACTTGAACGCGCGCTCGAGCGCCGGAATGATCTGCTCGGCGGTCTCGACGTGCTCGCCATGGCATCCCATCTCGGCGAAGATTTTGTCGTAGCGAATGTTCGGCAGCATGTTGAACGGATCGGTGTTGCCCGCCAGCCCCGGCATCTGATCGAAATTCGGGCCCCATGAGCTGTTGTTCCACAGCACCGTGATGACCGGCAGCTTGTAGCGCGCGGCGGTCTCCATATCCCAGCCGCCGATTCCCAGTCCGCCGTCGCCGCTGATGACGACTACCTGCTTTCCCGGCCGCGCGAGCTGCGCGCCGATGCCCATCCCGACGCCGTGACCGACGGGCGCAAGCGGGCCCGCGTCGACGACCTGGCCCATGAAGCGGCAGGTGAACGCGCGGCTCATCCATCCCGAGAGCGTGAAACTGTCGATGATGGTGGTGGCGTTTTTGTCGAGGACCTTGATCAGGTCTTCGCACAGGCGCGCGGGATGAATCGGCTGATTCTTCGCGACCTTGGCGTTTTGTTCCTTGATCTGGTCGTCGAAGCGAATGCGCGTTTCCCAGACCTGCTTGACCCACGGCGAGGTCTTGTTCTTCGAAAAATCGAGCTTGAGTTCCTTGATCCGCTTGATCATCTGTTGCAGCACGAGCTTGGGATCGCCGACCATCGGCAGGTCGGCGTTAACCTGCCATCCGATTCGGGTCGGCGTGGGATCGACCTGGATATACTTGGCCTTGTCGGTCCAGGTCGGCGGTTGCCCGAAATGCTCGCCGCTCCAGAAACGGAAGCCGATCGCGAGGATCACGTCGGCGCCTCCGGTGAACGACTTCTTGAACGGACCGCGAATCGCCAGCGGATGCTCTTCGGAGACCGCGCCCTGGCCGGCGCGGCGCGCGTAGATGGGGATGCTGGTCAGCTCGACGAACTCGCGCATCTCGGGGCCGGCCTGCGACCAGAACAGTCCGTCGCCGCCGGCAATCAGCGGGCGCTCGGCCGCCACCAGCATCTCGAGCGCGCGATCGATCTTGGCGGGATCGCCCGCGGATCGCACGTCGTCGATGGTAAACTCGCGAGCGCCCTTGCGCTGCCCCGACTCTTCTTCGTGGTGATAGAGAATGTTCTGCGGAATCTCGAACAATGCGACGCCCTGCGGCGGCGAGATCGCCTCGCGGAATGCAGAGCGCAGATCGAACTGAATCGTGGACCAGTCGGTCACGCGCTTGGTG
Organism: uncultured Pseudomonadota bacterium; assembly: GCA_937889395.1. Taxonomy (GTDB): domain Bacteria; phylum Desulfobacterota; class Binatia; order Binatales; family Binataceae; genus Binatus. Next base: position 17,754 of record CALAOW010000096.1, read on the forward strand.
AATTTGGAGAAACTGTCAACGACTTCGGAGCCGTAGGCCTCCTGGAAAGAGCCGAGATGGTCTTCGGTGTTGGGATGCTGTCCCGAGATGCAAACCACGGCGCTGTTGGTCAATCCCGCGACGCACAGCCCCGTCACCGCGTTGGTGAGGCCGCATCCCGCGGTGACCATGCATACGCCCACCTGTCCGGAGGTGCGCGCGTAGGCGTCGGCCGCGTAGGCGGTGGCCTGTTCGTGGCGCATGTGGATGAGCTTGATGTCGTGGTTGCGCAACTGGCCGAGGATCGGAAACAAATGCCCGCCGTTGATTGCAAAACAATACTTCACACGGTTCTCGCGCATCACGCGCGCGACTAATTCGCCGCCGTCAGCTTTCGCCATTACTGAGCTCCTCTTGTGGAAATTCTTCCGCTTGCCCCGAATCCTTGCACATTTACGGCGTCGCCGAAAAGCGCGCGTGCATTGGTGACGGTTCAATTGCAAGATTGCGCCCAAGATTGCGCCGATGAACGGCGGATCGGGAGGCTTGATCGCCGCCGCCAAGCCTGTCAGTTTTGAGCATCGTTCGGCGGAGCCGGCTTGCGCGGGTCCGAGCACTTGGACTGCGAGTGGTGGAGTGGCGGAAGAGTAGCCGAATGCCAATAGGCGAAGTTTAATCCCAGGATTCCACGATGCGGCGCGTTGTTGCCTCACTCATCTTAATCACGGCGTTGGTTGTTGCGGGATCGACGGCGCATGCCTTCTCGCTGATGGATCCCGGCACCTGGAGCTGGCCGCAGTACGACTGGAACTCATTCAAACTCAAGGATCCCAACTCGTGGCCGTTCATCCCGGTGCCTGAAGTTGCCACCGATCCCAACGGCGGAGTCACTTACGGGGTTCTGCCGGTATGGCTGTTCACCGACGACAAGAACGAGATCAGCAGCATCCTGGCCCCCGATATCAACGTCAACAGCGTGCTTGGACCGGGTGGGAACTTTCGCTACCTGGGCTATCCCTCGGCGGACACGCAATGGTACGTGGAGGGGGGCGCGCAAGAGATCATCGCGCGCAAGGTCGATCTCGATTACCAGACCGGGCGCGAGCATAAGAAGAACTGGTGGTCGTTTGAAGGGCGCTTCTATTTCGAGCGCGATCCGACCGAGCGCTTCTTCGGAGTGGGCAACAACTCCCACTGGGGCAACCAGACCAACTACACGACCGAGCAGCTTTATGGCGAGGCGATATTGGGCTTGAACCTCACCGACAAGCTGCAGGTGTCACTGATGGAGCGCCCGCGCTACGTGCGAATCCTGACCGGCGGCTTCACCTCCTTGCCGGACATTCACAAGATGTTCCCGAATCAGAAGGGCCTCAACGGGGGCAGCGAAGTTCTCTCGCAGGCGATGATCCAGTACGACTCGCGAGACTCGGTGGATATTCCGCACTCGGGCACGCTCGGGCGGCTCTATTACGGTAATGCGGATCGCAGATTCGGCAGCTCGGTTTCGTACAACCGCTTCGGCGGAGAAGTGCGTCAGTACTATTCCGTCGGCGAGCGCATCACCTTTGCCGGTCATATTTTCGCCGAGTACGAGCCGGCGGGTAACGAGATGCCATTTTGGTCGCAGGCGCGCCTTGGCGGCCAGGAAAGCTTGCTCAGCGATCAGGAAACGCTGCGCGGTTACGGCGCCGGCCGCTACATCGACAACAATCTGTTCGTCATGAACGTCGAGATGCGCACTCGCGTGTGGGAGAAAAACGTCTTCGGCACCCACGGGATACTGGAACTGGCTCCGTTCGCCGAAGCGGGACGCGTCAGCCATCATATGAACTACGACCCATTCTCGGATCTGCACCCGGTCGGCGGAATCGGATTTCGCGGAATCGCGGAGCCGTTTGTGGTCGGGTTCGTTGACGTCGGATGGGGTGGCGAAGGCGCCGCCGTCTTTTCCGGCATCAACTATCCATTCTAGCCGCGCGCCGATCGCTTTCCCCGTCAATCGAGGGTTGCTACAGAGTGCGCGACTCGCTTCGCGCGCCAATCACGATTCGGCTTAGCCTCAGATGCGGCTCTCCGAACTAGACTACGACTTGCCCGAAGAACTGATCGCGCAGGAGCCGCTTGCGCGCCGCGACGAAGTGCGCCTGCTGGTGCTCGATCGCAAATCCAAATCGCTCGAGCATTCCCGCTTTTACAAACTCGTCCGTCATCTGCGCGAAGGAGACCTGCTGGTACTCAACGACACCCGCGTGCTGCCGGCGCGCCTGTTCGCGCAGAAGGAATCGGGCGGCCGCGTCGAGTTGTTGATGGTGCGGCCGGTCGAACCGCTCGAGGGTCACGCCGGCGCATGGATCGCGCTGATACGGACGCATCGCGTGCTCAAGGATAACGCGCGCCTCATTCTGAGCGACGGTCATGCGCTGAGGATCGCCGGCTATGCGCGGCCGGGCCGCCCAGTCGTCGTGGGCGAGGGCGGAGTTTCGATCGAACAGATACTCGAGCGCGCCGGCACGCTCGCGCTGCCGCACTATATTCATCGCAGCGTCGGTCCCGCCGACATCGACGACTACCAGACCGTGTATGCCGCGCGGCCCGGCGCTATCGCGGCGCCCACCGCGGGGCTGCATTTCACCGCCGAGGTCTTCAAGGCGCTGGCCGATGCGGGCATCCGCACCGCTACGGTGACGCTGCATATCGGTCCCGGCACTTTCGCTCCGGTGCGCGCCGTCGAGATCGAGAGTCACACGATGGAGTCCGAGTGGTACACGATTCCGGCAGCGACCCAGGCTGCCATCGAACATACGCGGCGAATCGGCGGCCGTATAATTGCGGTTGGCACCAGCTCGACGCGCGCGCTCGAGTCGTGGGCGATCACCGGCGACGTCGAGGGTTTCAGCGGGCTCTTTATTCATCCGGGCTTTCGCTTCAAGCTGGCTGACGCGATGATCACGAACTTCCATATGCCCCGAACCACGGTGCTGGCGCTCGCGATGGCGTTTGCGGGGCGCGATCAGATTCTTGCCGCGTACCGCGAAGCGATTCGCCATCGCTACCGCTTTCTCAGCTACGGCGACGCGATGTTGATTCTCTGATGCGCGGGCCAATCGAATTCAGCGTGACGGCGGTGGACAGCGACGCGCGCACTGGGCGGATCGTAACCCCTCACGGCGCGGTCGCGACGCCGGCCTTCATGCCGGTGGGCACGCGCGCCGCGGTCAAAGCGATGGCGCCCGACGAGTTGTGGTCGATGGGCTATACGATGGTGCTCGCCAACGCGTACCATCTCGCGATTCGCCCGGGCGCCGGGCTGATCTGCGAGCTGGGCGGGGTAGCGCGCTTCATGGGATTTCCCGGCGCGGTGCTGACCGATTCGGGCGGGTTCCAGGCGATGAGCCTGGCGAAAATCAATACGATCAATGAAGAAGGAATCCGTTTTCGATCTCATCTCGACGGCGCGCCTTTGACGCTCACGCCTGAAAGTGCGATCGAGATACAGCAACAGCTCGGCGCGGATATCATGATGGCGCTCGACGAATGCACGCCTTACCCTGCCGAGCATCGTCGCGCGCTCATGTCGCTCGATCTCACGGCGCGATGGGCCGAGCGCAGCCTCGCGGCGCGGATCAGCACGACGCAGGCGCTATTCGGAATTATCCAGGGCGGCATTTTCGAAGATCTGCGCAAGACGAGTGCGTCGCAGATAACCTCGATTGCGTTCGACGGATACGCGGCGGGTGGACTTTCGGTCGGCGAACCGAAGGCCGCGATGCTGGAAATGGCGGCGCTGTCGGCGTCGATGATGCCGGCCGACAAGCCGCGCTACCTGATGGGCGTGGGTACGCCGGCGGATTTGCTCGCCGCCATCGCGATGGGCTTCGACATGTTCGACTGCGTGCTGCCGACCCGGAATGCGCGCAACGGGACCGCCTTCACCAGCCAGGGGCGCGTCTCGATCAAGCAGGCCGCGCACGCGCGCGACTCGATGCCGCTCGATCCGGCCTGCGAGTGCCGCCCGTGCCGGACCCATTCACGCGCCTACCTGCGTCATCTATATTTGTCGGGCGAGATACTCGCGGCGCGCGCGCTGACGGAGCATAATCTTCACTTCTATGCGAGCTTGATGCGCCGGTGCCAGGCTGCTATCGCAGCGGGGAATTTCAAAGCGTATGCGATGGGTGCATCGGCCGGCTGGGACAACGTTTTTCAGGAAACTTGAAGCTTGAACGATCGAAGTTTTTTTCAGGAGACTTGTAGCTTGAACGTCGAAGTTCTGAACGATTTTAAGGACGTGTACTGATGTTGTTCGAAGGCACCGCATGGGCACAGGCCGCCAACGCCACAGGTCAAGCTGCCAGTCCCTCGTTTTTCGAGCAGTTGATGACGGGCCCGGGGCCAATCATGGCGCTGGTCGTCGCCGTCATGTACTTCCTGGTCTTCAGGCCGCAGAACAAGAAGGCGCAGGATCAGACGAAAATGCTGGCCGCGCTCAAGCGCAACGACGAGGTCGTGACGACGGGCGGAATTATCGGGCGAATCCAGGACGTCGGCGACAAAGTGATCACGCTCGAAGTTGCGCCCAACGTCAGGTTGAGGGTCGAGCGATCGCAAATCGGGTCGATGTCGAGCCACAAGGCGTCGGCAAAGAAAGACGACAAGTAGGGGCTTCATCATAGTGGAACAGACTCAAAGTTTCGGACCGATCCTGATTCTGCTCGTGCTGGTCGTGTCGTTTCTTTACATGCATTTCACCAACGGCAGCGGGCTCACGCGCATATACCTGGCGGGCGGTATCGTGCTGGCAGCGATACTCATTCTGCTGCCGAGCCTCAACGTCGATCTGCCCGATTGGTTCAAGGCCGGGTTCGGCGCGACCAAAATCCAGCTCGGCCTCGACCTGCAGGGCGGCACGCATCTGCTGATGGCCGTGAAGCTGGACGAGGCGGTGAAAACCCAGTTGCACCGCCGCGCCGATGACCTCAAACGGGAGCTCAAGGCGAACAAAATAGATTTCCAAGACGTCTCGGTCGGCGCGGCCGGCAACCTGACCGCCAAGCTGAAGTCGAGCGCCGATCGCACGCCGTTCCTCGACCTGGTGCAGAAGTCGTTCTCGGATCTGACCGTATCGAGCAACAGCGATTCGTCCGGCGCCGGTCCGTCGTATTCGCTCGCCTACAAGCCGCGCGAGTTGCAGACGATTCGGTCCAACGCGATGGACCAGGCGCTCGAAACGATTCGCAATCGAATCGACCAGCTCGGCGTGCGCGAAACCACAGTCGCCAAAGAGGGCGACAACGAAATTTTAGTGCAACTGCCCGGAATCCAGGACCCCGAGCGCGCCAAGGAACTGATCGGCAAGACCGCGGTGCTCGAATTCAAACTGGTTGACGACTCGAAAAATGTGCAGGACGCGATCAAGGACGGCCCGCCCCCCGGCGATGAAGTCCTTTATGGCACCACGGAGCGCGGCGGCAGGGAGCCGTACCTCGTCGAGTCCCCCGTGCTGATGACGGGCGACGTCGTTACGGACGCGCGCGTGCGTCCCGGCGGGCGGCTGGAAGGTCCCTACGTGGCGGTCGAGCTCGACGCGCGCGGCGCGGGTATCTTCGATGCGATGACGGCTGAAAACGTCGGCCGGCGTCTGGCGATCGTGCTTGATAGCACGGTTTACTCGGCGCCGGTTATCAAGGAACGAATTCCCGGCGGTCACGTCCAGATCACCGGACGCTTCTCGATGGACGAGGCGCACGATCTCGCGATCGTATTGCGCTCGGGCGCGCTGCCGGCGTCGGTCGAAATCGAAGAGGAGCGCACGGTGGGCCCGTCGCTCGGCCGCGATTCGATTCGCCAGGGCGAGATGTCGTTCGTGATTGGCGCGGGCGCCGTGCTGATCTTCATGGCCGTGTACTACAGCGGCGCGGGCCTGCTCGCGGATTTCGGGCTGTCGCTGAACATCCTGCTGCTGATCTGCGTGATGGCTGCCATGGGCGCCACGCTCACCTTGCCGGGCATCGCCGGGATCGTGCTGACGCTGGGCATGTCGGTCGACGCGAACGTGCTGGTGAATGAACGAATGCGCGAAGAGTTGCGCGCCGGCAAATCGCCGCGCGAGGCGGTGAAGCTCGGCTACGATCGCGCATGGTCGGCGATTCGCGACTCGAATATCTCGACGTTTGCGGCGGGGCTGATTCTCTTCCAATTCGGCACGGGACCGGTCAAAGGCTTCGCCGTCACCCTGTGCGTAGGAGTGCTGACCGGACTGTTTTCCTGTATTGTGGTTACGCGCGCGTGGTACGACTACCGGATTTCGATGAGGAAGCTCACCAGAATTAGCGTTTAACGATTGTTAATGATGCTAAAAGATGCAAATTGAGTCTTGGCGCTTGATCGAAATAGGGCTTTGGGAAAATTTTCAGCTACCGGGTGCGTTTTACCTTGACTTGGGCGATGCGCGCATACTACTAAACTCGCGTCCTGACAAAATCTCTGAGGAAAGGCGTCTTGTTGGACTCGTATGGCCGATAAGGACGACATACTGCTGAATTCCCGCGAAGTCGCGTTCCTGCTCGACCTGAGTCCGGACACGGTGAACGAATTTGCCCGGCGCAATATTATTCCGGCCTTCAAGAAAGGCCGCCAATGGCGATTTCGCAAGCGCGATATAACTTCTGTCAAACGTCAGTTGCGAGGAATCAACGCGGCGGCCTGACGCCACGCGCGCGAGTCATGCTGAATTCGCGTCGCAATCCGGCCAAAATCGCCGTGGCTTAAAAATCCTGCCGCGCACCGGTCGCCTGGGCTGCGTCGAACCCAAGGGAGTTTTTCGATGTCCCCACCACATGAGAGCCGTATCTATTCCGACTTGGCGCGTTTCTATGATTTTTTCTTCGGCCGGGTTTTTGTCGATCGCGAGCATGAAATTATCGAAAGCCTGAATCTCAGGCCCGGTAACCGCGTGCTCGAGGTTGGCGTCGGCACCGGAATCGCGCTGGACGCATATCCGCCGTACGCGCACATTGTCGCGATCGATCCATCGGTCGACATGCTCGAGCGCGCAAAAAAGCGGGTGGCGGAACACGGCTGGGGACATATCGAGCTACGCCAGGGCGACGCGCTCAACCTCGACTATCCCGACAACAGCTTCGACTACGTTACCTCGTTTCACGTTCTGACCGTGGTTCCCGATCCGTACCGGATGATCTCGGAGATGGTGCGGGTGTGTAAGCCGGGCGGAAAGATCGCGATCACGACGCATTTTCAGAGCGAGAACCCGATCGTCGCGGCGCTGAACACCCTTGTCAATCCGATCACGCGGCAACTGGGATGGACCACCAGATTGCGCAAGCAGGACGTGCTCAAGGGCCACCCGATTACGCTGGAGCGCAACAAAAAGATCAGCCGGTGGTCGGTGCACTCAGTGATCCTCGCGAGCAAAAACGCGTGAGCCGCCGCCGCGGGTAGCCGTCGCAAGCGAGAATACAAGCGCGGCGTGGCTGATTCGAACAAACCCGATCCTGATTCCGCGGCCAACGACGAACGCGTCGAGGCGCTCGCCAAAGAGCTTGCCGACCGTCTGCGCGCGATGCCCGGTCGCCAGGAACTCACCGACTACGCCGTCAGCATCCTCAAGGAAAGCAACGACGATGCGGGCCAGTCCGAGCAGGCGGCGG
>CALAOW010000097.1 GCA_937889395.1 uncultured Pseudomonadota bacterium
GCGTCGAGACTTTCGAAGGCGTCGTAAAAGGCGCGGTTGGCGGCAAGCACTGATTCGCGATCGGACATGGCCTTATGTCCCAGCGTAGTTTTTCGGCTGAGCAATCGCCAGTCGGCAGGGGTGACCCCTGCACCCAGTATTCGGAAAGCGAAAGATGAGAGTATCGGCACTCATGTTGCCTGCGTAATTTTCTGCGCGAGGGCGGCGCCGGAGGCCCGCCATCGAATCGCGTCGTCGATCAGCGCCGCGATTTTGCGCCCGGCCTGGGCGATCGGAATCCCGCCGCGATGAATGTTCGAGATCACCGTGCGGTCGGGCTCGATCGATTTAAGGGTGGGCCGATAAATTACGTACGCGCTCAGGCTCTCGGCGGTGGCGAGGCCGGGACGCTCGCCAACGATCATGCAGGCCACGTCGGGGCGGATTATTTCGCCGAGATGGTCCTCGATTCTGACCCGTGCATTTCGAACGAAGATCGGCTTCAGGAGCCGGTAGCGCGACGCGAGCCGCCGGGTGAGCGCGCGGATCAGCGGCGCCGCGTTCTTCTCCACCGCGGCCGACGATAGTCCGTCGCCGACGCATAGCAGCACGATCGGCGTCGACGATTTGCCGCGTCCGCGCGGCGCGAGACGCTTGATGCGCGCGGCGTCGACATCGGTAAGACGCCGGCCGCGCTCGGGATAGCGCGAATAGTCTTCGCGCGTGAGGGCCTGCGAGTGAACTTCGAGCAGGCCGTTGCGCCGCGGCCAATCGCGCGCGACCAGCGTCATGACCGCATCGACGGCGCGCGCGTGATCTGCGCGCACAGAGAGCATCGCGGCCGTCGTGTAGCGCGGACCTGCGCGTCCAACGCCAAGCCGCGCGGGCGTCGCACGGCGCATCGCGTCGAAATCCGGCTCACCGTCTGTCTTGCTCGACGAATTCATCAGCAGCCTCGCGTCTCCCGCGCGCGCGGTGAGACGGCCGTCGCGGAGGATTCCCCGGCGCTCGCACCATTCCTCGAACTCGGGCGCGGGTCGCAGCTTGAGCACGGCGCGCAGCGCCGCCGCGTCGTGATAGCTGGTGGATTGATACGAGAGCATCACGTCGTCGCCCATCGGCAGCGCCATGAAGTAGTTGCATCCCGCCGATCCCAGCAGCACTGCCAGATTTTCGCAATCGTTCTGATCGGCGCGCGCGTGATTGGTGTAGCATGCGTCGGCGCCATGCGGGACGCCGAGCAGCTTGCCCATCAGATGATCCTCGAGGCCGGCGCGCGTGATCTGTTTCGCGTCGTAGAGATATTCGGGACCGATGAATCCCACCACGGTGTTGACCAGCAGCGGCGAGTAGCGGCGCGCGAGGCCATAGCATCTCGCCTCGAGCGTGACCTGGTCGGCGCCCTCGTGCGCATCGGCGGACAGCTCGGAGCCCTGCCCCGTTTCGAAGTACATCAGGTTCGCCGAGCGGACCCGGCCGGTCTCGCGAATCATCGAGTAGCCTTCGTCGAGCATCGCGACCGTAATCCCGAAACCGGCGTTGCCCTTCTGCGTCCCCGCCAGGCTCTGGAACATGATGTCCATCGGCGCGCCGGCCTCGAGCGCGCGCATCTGCGTGCTGATATGGCCGAGCACGCAGTTTTGCGTCGGCACTCCGGTGCGCTCGATGATGTCGGCGGTGAGTTCGAGCAAGCGGCGGATGTTGTCGGGCTCGTCGATGCACGGGTTGATTCCGATCAGCGCGTCGCCGGTCGCGTAGGCGAGGCCTTCGTAGATGGCGGCGGCGATTCCGGTGAGATCGTCGCGCGGATGGTTGGGCTGGAGGCGGGTCGAGAGCCGGCCCGCGAGGCCAAGCGTGGTGCGCGCGATCGTGACGACGCGAATCTTCGACGCAATCGCGATCAGATCGAGATTGCTGCATAGCTTGGCGACCGCGGCGGCGATCTCGGCGGTGATTGCGCGGCCCGTCGCGAGGATCGCGTCGCCGGTCGTCGCGTCATCGAGCAGCCATTCGCGGAACTCGCCGACGGTCTTGTTGCGCACGGCGGCGAATGCGTCGCGGTCCAGCGCGTCGTCGATCACGCGCGTCACTTCGTCGCGATCGTAGGCAACGACCGGGTTCTCGCGCAGGTCGTTCAAGGTCAGATTGGCGAGCACGGCCTTGGCTGCTATTCGTTCCCGCTCGGAGCGCGCGGCGATTCCCGCAATCTCGTCGCCCGAGCGCGCTTCGTTGGCGCGGGCGAGCAATTCCTTGACCGAGCGGAATCGGTACGAAGTGCCAAGCAGTCGCGTCGAGAGTTTCATTGGCGTTCAGGCTTCGACGCGGGCGCTAGCTGTGGGCATGGAGACAACCTAACGCGCCGCAACGATAAGTGGAAACGGTGCGCGCGAAAGCATTATCGGGAGCGACGGGCGCGATTCTGACTGATCGAATCGGGCCGGAAAGAGCAATTCATACCATATATTGTGGTTTTGGGACGGCTCCGCTCCAGGCGTAGTTTCGTTCCGTCAAAAATTTTTTCAGCAGGAAGCGGGCCTCGCCCGATTTTTGGCGAGCCGGGCGAGTGGAGGGCATCCTGGCGGTTGACCATAGCGTACGCATAGCACGCCAAATCCGGCGCGGGCAGGCTGAACAGTTCATCCCCAAAAGCTCGGTAGCGCGCGCCGCATCGCCGCCATAAGATACCAGTCCGCCTATGAAACCGATTCGCCTGCTGGCCGCCACCACCATCGCTTTGCTCGCAGCCGTCTCGATTGTCGCGGCGATTGCGGGCGCGGCGCAAACCGGGAACCTGAAGCTCGAGGTACTCGGCGAAGAAGGCGCGGGCGCGAAAAATCCCGCGCATGTAATCGCGGCGAACGGAAAGGAAGCCTGCTTGGTCACGCCCGGCTCGTCGGTCGCGCTAGCGCCGGGCGAATACAAACTGGTGATGCCGATCGTCGGCGGCCAGATCGTCAAGGACGGCGTCCAGATCGAGGCCGGCCGCACTCACACCGTGCTCATAGACAATGTTGCAGTCATGCAGGTCAGCGTGAAGGACAAGACCGGCAACGATCCCGGCTTGGGCGTGACGGTGACCACCACCGCTTCGCCGCACGCGAAGGTCGCCAGCTTTATTTCGGGTGACAAGTATCTGTTCGCGCCCAGCGAGGTGGACGTCCACGTCGATGCGCCCCCGCAAGGCTACGACTGGCACGCGGTGGCGCTCGCGCCCGGCCGTCGTGCGCTGCTGACGCTCGACGAAGTCGTGAAGGCCGACCTGGTGGTGCAGACCGTGATGTCGAAGATTCCGTTGGACAACTCGACTCGTGTGGTAATCTTGCGCACAGGAACGCAGACCAAAGTCGCGGAGAGCGATCCGGGGAGTGAGCATCGCTTCAAGCTTGACCCGGGCGACTACGACGCTTATGTGGAAAATCGGTCCGGCAAGGGCAAGCCCTACGTAACTTCGGCTGGAATCCATCTCGACTCCGGCGCAAAGGTGGAACGGACGGTCCCGCTGGACTAAGTAAGAAAAAAAGTAAGGAAGAGAGGTTAGATGGCAAGCGAACGGCAAAAAGAAATCAAGCGGCGGCGCAAACGGAAAAAATCCAGACTGCAGGCCAAGACCAGGGAGTCGCGCAAAAAGACCCGGAAAAAACGGTCCTCAACGTCCGCGACTAAAACTGCAGCGGACTAGCCTGCGTCAGACGTTCAGCGCGCGCCGAGCGTCGAGCGCTCGCGCCCGCTTACGGTCCGAGGTACGCAAATGAAGCACCGAATCCGATTCCCGTTGTTGGTCCTGCTTACTCTATCGATAGTTGCGATCTCACCGATGCTTTTGCTGTCCGCAAGAGCGGCCCACGATGACACCGGCGCGCAGGCCGCGCTTGCGGCGGCGATCGCCGGACCGGATCGTTCCGAGGCAAATAAGGCCCGCGACAAATATCGCCATCCGCTGGAAACGCTCACTTTCTTCGGGATTAAGCCCGCGATGACCGTGGTCGAGATTTCGCCCGGCGCCGGTTGGTATACCGAGATCCTGGCGCCCTTGCTCAAGGACCACGGCAAGCTCTACGAAGCGGTGGGAGGGGGAGCGGGCGCCAAGACCTTCGAGGAGAAGCTCAAGGCCGATCCGGCAGACTATGGCCAGGTCATCGTGACCACGCTCAAGCCGCCGGCCGAAACCGAAATCGCGCCCGCAGGCTCAGCCGATATGGTCTTGACGTTTCGCAACGTTCACGACTGGCTTGGGCACGGCAACGCGGAAGACTACTTCAAGGCGTTTTACCGCACACTGAAACCCGGCGGAATCCTGGGAATAACCGACCATCGCGCCGATCCGTCGCAGCCGCAGGATCCCATCGCCAAGAACGGATATGTGCGCCAGGACTATATGATCCGGCTGGCGCAGCAGGCCGGCTTCAAACTGACGGGCGCCTCGGAAATCAATGCAAATCCCAAGGACCTGCGGGACCATCCGGTGTGGTATCTGCCGCCAACCTTGCGCCTGGGTGAAAAGGATCGCGCCAAGTATCTGGCAATCGGAGAGAGCGACCGGATGACGCTCAAGTTCGCCAAGCCGGCCACTCAAGCCCAGGTGCGTTGACAAGAGGCGCGATGCACCGGACAATTGACGCCTAATGGCACGAATTACCGTTGAAGATTGCCTGGAAAACATCCCCAACCGCTTCGAGCTCGTGCTCGGTGCGGCGCGGCGCGCCAAACAGCTGCTCAAGGGCGCGCGGCCACTGGTGGAATCGGACAACAAAGAAGTAGTGACGGCGTTGCGCGAAATCGCCGCCGGCAAGGTCACGATCGAAGAACCCGACGCCTGAGCGGGCACGATCGATTCGACAAGAACCTACACAGCTGCGCGCCGCCGACGGCTCGAGCCTTGGTGTCCGCATCTCGTGGCAGCGTGTGGTGAAGCTGGAGCCAGCCTGTGCCGCGCAAACCCGGCAAACCGATCCGTCGCAAGCGCACGACGAAAGCGAAACGCCCCGGCAAGGCCGGCGGCGAGGCTGGTCGCGGGCGCGCGAATCCCGAGCCGATCGCAGCTGAAGAGTCCGAATTGAATCTCGGCGCCGAAGCCGGCGTCAGCGCCGAAGCTGCCGATGATGCGCCGATCGAAGTCTCCGAGTTTCGTCCGATAGAAAGCACCGACGACGAAGCGCGGGTGGAATCCGATCAGGAGCCCGCCGATGCTGAAGCCGACGCCGCCAAGGACCGCGGCGCGCTCGTAGCCGCCGATCCGCTGGGCCGCTATCTCACCGAGATTCGCCGCTTCCCGCTGCTGACGCGCGAGCAGGAGGCCGTGATCGCGCGGCGCTATGTCAGGGACAAGCATCCGGAGGACGCCTACCTGCTCGTCACCGCCAACCTGCGCCTGGTCGTGAAACTGGCGTTCGAGTTCGCGCGCGCGACGAAAAACGTGCTCGACCTTATACAGGAGGGCAACGTCGGCCTGATGGAAGCGGTCAAGAATTTCGATCCCGAACATGGAATCCGCTTTCCCTCTTACGCGGTATGGTGGGTGCGCGCGTATATCTACCGTTACCTGATCAACAACTGGCGGCTGGTTAAGATCGGCACAACCCAAGCGCAGCGCAAGCTGTTCTTCAATCTCCGCAAAGAGACCGACCGGATGGAGCGCGAGGGATTCGCCCCGCAACCGCTCCTGCTGGCGCATCGGATGGGTGTGCGGGAAAGCGACGTGCGCGAGATGCAGGAGCGGATGGGGCAGAGCGAGCTATCGCTCGATCAACCTGCCGGCGCCAGCGATGATACGCGGCTGCTCGACGTAATCCCCGACGCCGGGCATAACCCGGAAACCGAAACCGCCGACCGCGAGTGGCGCGACTTCGCCCACGACAAGGTCGAGCAGTTCGCCGCGACGCTGGCGGGCAAGGAGCTGGAGATTTTCAAGGCGCGCCTGCTGTCGGAGGAACCCGAGACGCTGCAGGTGATCGGCACGCGCTTCGGAATCAGCCGTGAGCGCGTGCGGCAGATCGAAACGCGGCTCAAGCGCCGGCTCAAAGAGTTTATCGAGGCGTCGGCGCCCGACGCCGAGGGCTCCGGCCCGTCGTAGCCATCGCTGATCGCCGGTTTACCCCATTGCCGCTGATAGCCGCCGCTTGCGATAATGCGGTCGGAGGCGGATCGCGCAGGGAGCCGTGCAGTCCAATGCGAGAACGCAGTTGCGCGCTGGTGGTGGTGGGTAACGAAATCCTTTCCGGTAAGGTTCAGGATTCGAACGCGTATTTCGCGGCTCGCGAGCTGCACAAGATCGGCGTCGCGCTGGCTCGTATCGCAACCATCCCGGACGAACTTGCGCCGATCGCCGGCGAAGTCTCGTACTGCTCGCGCAACTTCGATTTCGTGATCACTTCGGGCGGCGTCGGCCCAACCCATGACGATCTTACGATGGAAGGCGTCGCGCGCGCATTCAACCGGCGTCTGGTGGTCCATCCCGATCTCGAGCGCCTCATCCGCGAACATTTCCACGAGCGCTCGCTCGACGCAGGCCTCAAGATGGCAGAAGTGCCTGAGGGCGCGGTCCTCAACGAAGCTGGCGACATCCGTTTTCCGACCGTGCAGATCGAAAATGTGTACGTGCTGCCCGGAATTCCGCAACTGTTCGAGGCCAAGCTGCGGGCGCTGAGCAGCCGTTTTGCGGCCGACCCATATTTCATGCGCGCGATTTACCTGACCGCCGGCGAGGGCACGATCGCCGATGACCTCAACGACTGCATGCGCAATTTCCCGGAGTTGATGCTGGGCTCGTATCCGCGGATCGGAGATCCCGACTACCGCGTGAAGTTAACGCTCGAGTCGAAGAACGCCGAATATCTCGAGCGCGCGTTTCGTCATCTGATAGGGCTGCTGCCGGCCGAGGCAGTGGTCAAAACCGAGTAACAATTTACGCCCGAGGTGGTGGTGGAGGAAATCATGAGGAAAGGAAATTTCAGATTCGCCGTGATCGCGCTGGGATTGTCGGTGATGCTCGCGATGGCGGCCGGTCCGCTCGCAGAGTACGCCGCGGCACAGACGCAGCCGCCAGGCGCTGCGACGCAAACACAGGTCCCGCAACCGGATGCAGACGCCGTCAACTGGCCGGGCGCGGGTTACGGCGTCGGCGCGTTGTTCTGCAATGTGCTCTATATTCCCGCCAAGCTGACGTACGCGCTGCTCGGCGGCATCGTTGGCGGCGGGACTTACCTGGTGACCGCCGGCAATTCGCAGGCTGCCGACACGGTCTGGCGCAGCGCGCTCGGCGGCGACTACGTCGTGACGCCGCAGATGCTGGCTGGCCAGGAGCCGCTCAACTTCAGCGGGCCGACCGAAACCCCGCCTGAAGGTCCTTCGACAAGTTCATCGTCGGGTAGCGTCGCGCCGATAGCGCCGCTTCCGCAGGCGGGCTCGTCCGTGAGCGCATCGTCGTCGGCAGGCGGCCAGCCGCTGGATCACGGCAGCGGCCCCGCGGGCGGCTCGGTGTCTGGCTCGAATGTTGAGTAGCAGAGCAAGGCGGCGAGAGTTGGAGAGTCGCACATGAAGAAGATCCGTTTTATCTGGAAATCGACCTGAACGACTTGCCGCGACGCAAGAAGTTTCTTGCGTAAGGATCTGGGCGCCGATCTCGATGAGCGCGACTACGCGCGAGTCCCGCTAAGTGCGCCCGAGCTGAAGGAGTTGTTCGCGGGCCGCGACCCGCGCGATTTCCTGAACCCGCGCAGCCCAGCCTTCAAGGCGATGGGCCTGGCGGGTAAATCGCTCACGGTCGAGCAGGCGTTCGCGCTGATGGTGAAGGAGCCGAATCTTATCAAGCGGCCGATCGTCGTAGCGGGCAAA
>CALAOW010000098.1 GCA_937889395.1 uncultured Pseudomonadota bacterium
TGATGCGGCTGGCGTTTCTGGCGCCCAGGATCGTCGAGGCGATCGTCGAAGGCCGCCAGCCCGCAGACCTCAGCACTCTAGCGATGACCCAAAGAATCGAACTGCCCCCGCTCTGGAGCGCGCAGCAGCAAGCTCTGGAACCCCGATAGACTCACGCGGGCGTAGTCGCTTGCGTCAGGTGTTCTTCCCGAGGACGCCGGTTCGCAGATGGACATGCCAAAAGCGCGAACAGAGAATTTTGATCGATTTTTGCCGTCAGCCACGGCCGTTGGCATTCTCCCGGTCCACCGACGCGCGTGAATCGCGCCCCACGCGCCGATTTCATCGCTTCTCTAAAAAGTAGCGAAACATGCCAGACTGATTGGCGGAGAGGGGCGGATTCGAACCCCCGAGACCCTTCAGGATTTGAGGGGCGGAATTCAACCCGAGTTTGGCGCACTATTCGGCCCGAACAAAAGGATCCGCGCCGGAGGCTGTCCGAAAGCGCCGTTGCGTGCTTCCCAGCCTTGCAGGTTCGCCAGGCTGACGCGAGGATTGTTGTGATGCCGAACATCCGGCGAGAGCTTCGGGTTCAAATCTTCCCGTGTGCAATGAGGAAAATCGACGGGCCCGGCCCCATTCGCGGTCAATTCCCCAGCGCCGGCGCGCCGCGGGTCGCGCAAGCTTCACACCACGCGCGCGTAGCCGCACGCCTTCCAGCGGTTGCTTTCGATTCGCGGCGCGCGAGTGCAAAGTGCACTCGGGCCGGGGCCGGCATTTCGCTCTACACACGTCCTGACGCTTAGAAGTCTGAAATTCGTCGCGCATTCGATTTGGATTCGCGCCCCATACGGCTGAGTCTGAGTTAACCCGTCGTGAATCTGAGTCTCAGGATCGCATTTGCAATATATGGGCGTTGCGGCTTCGATGCGCGTGTGTCTATCGTGATCCAGCGGGACCTCGACGATCGAGATTCCGATTTATGGTGCAGGCGACGCGTTTAGATTTCGCGAGTGAATCCTGGATCCTCACGGTCGCTCAGGCCAGCTTCCTCCACTGTTCGCAGGCAGCCCTCGAGTCGAACGCACGCCCGTTGCAGAGCAGCGTCCTAAACTGCTTCGTCTAACGCCTAGGGGAATAGTCATTCGGAATGAATAGTGACACACAGTATCCAGTGATGCGGTCGATCGGTTGCGCACTACCGGAAAATTATTACGATCAGGAAACGCTATCCA
Source organism: uncultured Pseudomonadota bacterium (assembly GCA_937889395.1). GTDB lineage: Bacteria > Desulfobacterota > Binatia > Binatales > Binataceae > Binatus. Next base: position 1,215 of record CALAOW010000098.1, read on the forward strand.
CCGCACTGTGGAACGAATGGGGCGGCAGCGACGCAGGGCGCGCCCGCTTCGACCGGCTTCATCGCGCGGTCGGGGTTCGCGGACGGCATCTGGCGCTCACGATGGAAGGTTATCGAGCGCTCGATTCGTTCGCGAAGTCCAATCAAGCGTGGATGGAAGTCGCAAGCGACCTCGGCGCGAAAGCGGTGGCGTCCGCGCTGTTTGAGGCGGGTCTGCAGCCGCGCGACGTCGACCATGTTTTCTTCACTACGGTCACCGGCATCTCCGCGCCGAGCCTCGACGCCAGGCTCATCAACCGCATGGCGATGCGCTCGAACATCAAGCGGACCCCGCTCTTCGGTCTCGGCTGTGTTGGCGGCGCGGCCGGACTCGCGCGTGCGGCCGATTACCTTCGCGCATTCCCGGCGGAAACCGCGCTCCTGTTATCAGTAGAAATTTGTTCACTCACATTGCAGCTTCGCGATCAGTCTATCGCCAACATGATCGCCTCGGGACTGTTTGCCGATGGCGCCGCAGCGGTGGTGTTGATGGGAAGCGCGAGACCAGACTGTCCGCGCGCGCCACGGATCGTTGCGTCGAAGTCGATATTTTTTTCCGACACCGAAGACATGATGGGCTGGCGAATCGTCGACAGTGGATTCCAGGTGGTCCTCGCGGCCGGAATCCCGGACCTGGTGCGGGACAATCTGCGCGCTGGCGTGGATTCCTTTCTCGCTGAGCATCGGCTTTCACGCCGCGATATCAATCACTGGATTGCCCATACCGGCGGCCCGAAGGTGTTGGAAGCGATCCAGGAAGCGCTCGAAATACCGAAGTGCGCGCTCGCTCTGTCGTGGCGATCACTCGAAGCGGTGGGAAATATTTCCTCCGCCTCGGTTCTATTCGTGGCTGCCGACTTTCTCAAATCCGGGGTGGCGCGACCCGGGCAATACGGAGTACTGCTTTCGATGGGACCGGGCTTCTGCGGTGAGCTGGTTCTCTTGCAGTGGTGATATCGACGGTCGTATCCAGTGATGGCTAACGGTGACGCGGCCGGATATGTAGCGTACCGCGCGCGCAAATCGTGGGACCTTGTGATCGCTGGCAGAGGTCCCGCTGGACTCGCAGTGGCTATCGTCGCCGCCGCGCAAGGCATCTATGTCCTGGTCCTTGAGCGGCGTGACTTTCCTCTTGACAAGGCGTGCGGCGAGGGTCTGCTGCCGCTCGGCGTGCGCGCTCTCGAGAGACTCGGAGTAACGCCAGTGCTTGATCGCGCGGACGTGCGCGGTTTCACCGGCATTCGGTTCATTCAGGAGGACGGTTCGGCGACTGAGTCTCCTTTCCCGGACCACTCAGGATTGGGCAGCAGGCGAACCGCGCTGGTCGAGGCGGCGACGCGCCGCGCGGATGTCCTGGGCGCCGTGATCCGCCATCGACCCGCCGTGTCCGGTTTCGAATCGATTGCCAGCGGACCCATCATCCGCACCGCGAGCGGCCCGGTATCGTCGCGGCTCCCGGTCGCAGCCGACGGACTTCATTCTCCGCTGCGCCGCGCCGCGGGCCTCGACGCAGCTCCGAACTGCCGCCTCGGAATGAGAGATCCGTTATGCCGTCGGCGGCATGAGGAAAATTTCGCGGCCAAATTTCGCGAGCATCCTTCAGAGAACCGGTTCGCCTTTAGTTCGGTACGATTTCCCATCGTCAACCTTAAATTCCGGTGTCGCGAGAATGCCGATGTGCCCGTCCGATGATCTCACGTCCTCCAAGGCAGCTCGCCTCAGCACCAATCAATCGGATTCTTTACCGTTAACCGGTTGTCATCTTTGTCGCGGATCTGAGTTGAGGAGCTGGCCGCGCTGAGCACCAGCGGAAACGCGCTGGTCATTTGTCGGCTCGCGTTCCGACTCTATCAACCCGGTCCTCCGTTGTTGAACCGCTACCGGGGTTTCGTAGCCGAATCGAGTGAATCGCTCCTCGACTAGCTCCTTGGACGATTTGAGTTCGTCGGACGGAACTTTTCGACCCAGCGGCATTCTCGCGACACCGGAATTTAAGGTTGACGATGGGAAATCGTACAGAACTGAAGGCGAACTCACTCTCTGCAGGATGCTAACGGGCTTCGACGCGAAATTTCTCCAATACTCGCGCGGGTTTTCCTTCGCAAAGATTTCTCGCGACACCGGCGTTTCTAATCCCCCTTGCTCCGCCACACAGTCCGCGATTTCCGCGTTCTCTCCGAAAAAGTCGAAAATGCTGCGCATGTTCGCGAAGTTTGTTCGATTTAAGGGCACCGGAGAAGCTCACGTTCAGCAGTCAGCAGCTGATCTATGCTCGATTCTCTCTGTCGAGGACCGAGCCGGTGCCCTTCGGTCAATTTCCGCTCTTACTAGGCCTTCTGCTGCGCTTTCAGCAGTCCCATTCCCCTTCCAATCGCCCTGATCGTGCAGACCGTCGATGCGCGCTAATAGCCCGGCCTCTTCCCTTCTGCGCGAATGACGGTTCGGTCATCATCGAGGACAAGGGCTCGGCCATATCCCTCATTCAAGACCTCGCCGCCGCCTCGCTGCGCGAAGGACTGGAGGAAACTCTGACCGTGATGCGCCTGGGGCTGCCCGCGAATCTCGAACGGGTGCTGTCCTCCACCAA
>CALAOW010000099.1 GCA_937889395.1 uncultured Pseudomonadota bacterium
ACATGCCCGCGTACTTTCCCTGGTGGCAGGAGCGCAAGTACAGCTAAGGCGCCCAAGCTTTGCGGCGGATGACGACGCGGACTTCGTCGGGGCGCTCGACCTTGACGACGGCGCGCTGGCCGTCGAGGTCCAGCTCGGCGTTGCCGTTGCCGCCGGACACTTCAAGCACGCATCCGCGCGGGTACTGAACGCGCGGCACGAAGATCTCGGTCGAGCGGGCCGCGGAAGGATCGGATTCGAACATGAACTCGAAAGTGCCGCTGATACGATCGAATTTCATCGTGCGCGGAATGCCCTGTGTCGCCTGCGCGTAAGGTCTGACGAAGCCGGCGAGCGCGCGGCCGCCGCTATTGATGTCCGCCGGATCGGTCTGCTGGTCGCGCGAGAAGATACTCAGATCCTCCTGATTCCACCCGTCGCCAATAGCCAGATCGTTACTATTGGATGCAGTATAGTTCCATTGCGTACTATTGATGAGCAGAGTATCGAGTGCATTATACATTAGATCGAGCGCGATGATGTGAGCAGTCCATGGCGCATCACTGCGATCGCCGGCGTAAAAGGCGCGGTACGCGCCGGCGCCGTTCAAATCGAAATGAATTCCAAATTCGCCGATGAGGGTGGGCGCGCCGCCCTTCACCGTTTCTGACATCCCGGCCATCTTGCCGAGCTCGCGTTGGTAGCGCGCCTGAATCTGTTCGGCGGCGGTCGCAATCTCGCCGGTCAACACGTCGAGGCTGAAATTCGGACTAAACATCTTGGTCGCGGCCATGACCACGTCGTACCAGTGACCGGCGTTGACGCTGTTTGGGGGAGTCTCGGCGGGGAATCGCGGTCCGAAAAAGCCCGAGAGCGGATCAAGCTCGGCGAACAGCATCCAATCGGGATTAATCTGGCGAATATTCTCGGCGACGCGCGCGAAAAATGGTCCCATGTAGTCTTCGATGAAGTTGACTTTGCGATCGCCGACGCGTTGGAAAAAGTCTTCGCGCAAAACGTCGAAACTGCCGTCGTTGTTGAGCCGCCATGCGCCTGCATCCTGGAACGGATCGCTTTGGCCGCGGGCCCAGATCGAGATGCGCTCCGGATTGATCGTCCGATCTTGTTTGTGGACCGCGGCTTTGGCTGCCGGGTCGAACTCGAGCACCGGTATCGAGCGCGCAATTCCATGCGACACCAGCAAGCCGTCGAGCGGCGACCCCGCCAGGCCCGGCATCGCACGGTCGGGGTTGGTATCGCTTGGCCCGAGATGGCGATAGGTGAGTGGCTGTCCGATCCATCCCGGGACCGGTTCGTTGAGCGAGTCAAAGCCCATCACGTTGGGCAAATCGCGGATGCGGCGCGCGATCTCGCGCTGCGCTCCGAGGTAATGCTCGAGCATGTAGTCCTGCACGTTGTCGCCGTCGATAGTCAGTCCGGGGGCGAAGTCACGGCCGGCGAAAAACAAGGTCCACATGATGCCGTTGGCGGGAAGGCGCTCATTCTGCACCCAGCTCATGGTCGGGTAGCGGTCCTCCTGGCGGCCGCCGCGCGCATAGTCATATAGATGTTGCATTACATGAGCGCATCCCGACTCGGCGAGCCGGCGATAGTCAATTCCAACTTTCTCGAATAGCCAGCAGGGCGCGCCGTCGCCACCGGTCATTCGGCTCCAGACATCCTGGTGAAAATCCACGAATATGTAGAAGCCGTAGTCACCGGCGAACCGGCACAACTCGGCGAAGTAGTCGAGGTACGCGGCGTCGTAATCGCGCGGGCCGCGATGCTCGACGGCTTCCCAGGTGGTCAGCAAGCGCAGGCAATTGAAGCCCCACGCGCGCAGGCGCGAGAAGTGTTCGCCGGCTTCGCCAATCGGAAACGGACGGCCGATGAAGGAGACCTCGCGATGGTTGGAAAAGTCGGAGGGAAAATTGGTGCCGCCGTCGGGGTAGGGGACCTTGCAATCGCCGCCCAGATTGACGCCGCGCAAAATGACGCGGCGCCCGTGTTCGTCGATGAACCATCGTCCTTCGATGTGCAGCCGCGAGAGGGCAGTTTTTGCCATTCGATTCACCCCGTGGCGCGAGGTTGACGCAATGTCCGCTCGCCCGTCAAGCTGCACAATCGTATGGCCGCGAGTTGGCAAGAGAGCGAGATAATTCCGAGCCTGTTCGTCGGCGATCTTCAGGACGCGCTCGAGTTCGAGGGGACGATTATCAGCGTGCTCCCCGACGTGCCGGAAATCGAACCGCCGCAGGCGATCCACATGCCGTTCCTTGCAGATGGGGTCGCGTCGCTCGACAGGACGGCGGCGCTGATAGAGGAAGAACTCGCGCTGGGGCATCGCGTGCTGGTCCATTGCGAGGAGGGATGCGAGCGCGCGCCACTGGTGGTGGCATGGTTCCTGAAAACGAAGCGCGGCAAGACGCTTGACGAAGCATACGCGCTGTTGAAGAGCCAGCGGCCGATCATCGAAGACCGCCGGCGCTGGCTGGGAATCCACAACCGATAGCCACTTTAGGATGTTCGCGATGAATTGACTATTTGGCGACGACGGCTCACGCTGGCGGCGTAACGTTGACTTAAGGCTCATGGCCAACTTTCTCAATAGAGCTCTTGAGTACCTGGAAACCGCGCTCGGACATGCAAGGTCGGCGGTTCATCCCTTGAGGCCATGGATTGCGCGCGCGCGGGCGTTGGGGAGTTCGCGCCGGGTGCGGAAAATCGGGGCGATTGTCGTCGCGGTCGTGCTGTTTCTTGGCCCGGCGTTATACCTCGCGACTCCTCCAGTGTTGCGGCACGTGCTGACGGGACCGGTCGCCAACAGCATCCATCGCCAGGTGAGCGTGGGCAAAATCCGCTTCAATCTTTATCGGTTGAAGCTCGACCTCGACCAACTGCACGTTGGCGAGCGCGACAATCCGCAGAAGCCGTTCGTCGATCTCGGGCATTTGGCGGTGAAGGTTTCGTGGGCGTCGATTTTCAGATTTGCGCCCGTGATAGGCGAAGTCCTGATCGAGCGGCCGCAGATCCATGTCGTTCGGGAGTCGCAGCAGAAATTCAACTTTTCCGATCTGCTCGAGAGCGGGCCGGCGCCGGAAAAGCCGAAACCGGCGGCGCCGAGCGCGCCGATGCGATTCGCGGTTTCCAATATTCAATTGCGCGACGGCGAAGTGACAATCGACGATCAACTGCTCGGGGTGCAGCACAAGGTCGAGAAGATTCAGATCAACGTGCCGTTCATCGCGAACCTGCCCGCGGACGTGGACGTGTTCGTCGAGCCGCTGGTGCAGATGGTGATCGACGGCAGCCCGCTCCGGATTGCGGGTATGTCCAGGCCGTTCCAGGCAACGCACGACTCGGTGATTGACCTGAAACTGCATCGGCTCAACATCCCGCTTTACGTCAGCTACGCGCCGATGAAGCTGCCGGTGAAAATTCCGCATGGGACGCTGTCGGCGGACGTGTACGTGCATTTCGTGCAGGCGGAATCGCAACCGCTGATTCGCTTGAACGGAACGGTAGCGCTGGATCAGCTCGACGTTCGCGACACGGCGGGTGCGCCGATCGCCTCACTCAAATACGCCGAGGTGAAGCTGACCGACGTCGAGCCGCTGGGCGCGGTGTTCTATCTGCGATCTATCTGGGTCGATGGCCTGCTCGCGCATGTCAGGCTCAATCCCGACGGGACCAACAATCTCACGTCGATAGCGAGCGGCAATGCGGCGCCAGCGGCGGGCAACGTGACGCAGGCGGCGGCGCCAGCGGCGGGAAAATCCACGGCGAAATCGCCAACCGATTTTGCGGTGGACTCGTTCGATCTCACGAACAGCGCGGTGGAGGTCCAGGATAACCGCGGCGCGACGCCGGTGGCGGTGGCGGTGGATGCGCTCGGGGTCGGGCTTAAGAATCTTCGGACGGTAGGGGGAGTGCCCGCGTCCGTCACCGTTAACGGCAAGATTCGCAGCGGTGGCACGATCGCGGTCAAAGGCGCGCTCGATCTGGCGCATTCGCAGGTCACGACGGAGGTATCGATCGATCAGATCGACTTGCCGGCGTTGCAGCCGTTCGCTCAGTCGGTGCTGGCGGCCACGATCGCGTCGGGCAAGCTGAGCGCGAAGGGCAACGTACAGACGCATTTCGCCAGCGATCATTTCAACGTGCACGCGGAGCCGGCGACCGTCGCAATCGAAAATTTCGAGATGGATGCGCCGCGCGAACGCGAAAAACCGGTGCAGTGGAAAAGTCTGAGCGTCGCGATTGGACAGTTCGACCTGGCGGCGCGTCAGGCGACGGTCAGCGAGGTGCGCAGTGACGGGATGCATCTGTTCGTTCGCCGCGAGCGCGGCGGGAAATTGAGTCTTGCCTCGCTGATGCGCGGCGGCCCGCCGCCGCCACCCAGTAAGCAAGCAAGCATGCGCGAAACGAGGCGAATGCCGCGCGAGACCAGGCGAGCGGCGCGCAAACCGGTCCAGCCTGCGACGGCACCGCCGCGGGCGCCGCCGTCGCAGAGTTGGCAATATCAGATCGCGTCGGTCGCGATGGAACAGACCGACGCCACCTTCGAGGATGACAATGCGCCGCAACCGATCAAGGCGGCCGTAGCGCCGCTAAATCTGCATCTGAAAGATGTGTCGAGCGACTTCAGCAAACCTTTTGCAGTCGATGTTGACGGCACGCTGAATCGCAAGGGCACTTTCAAAGTCACCGGCACGGCCGCGATTGCGCCGTTGAAGGCCGATCTGCGGGTCGCAACAAAGCGCCTGGACGTGGCGTTTGCGGATCCATACGTGAGCAGCAGGATGAACGCGACGATCACCAGCGCGAACCTGACGATGGATGGCGCGGTTGGCCTGGAGCAGGTGCGCAACGATTTTCTTGTCAGCTATCGTGGCGACGCGTCGCTCGGCAGCGTGCGGATGCTCGACAAGCTGACCAACGCTCTCTTTTTCAGAATGAACGCGCTCAACGCGAGTAAAATCGATTTCGCTCTCGGAAAAGGTCCGCCGAAGGTGCATGTCGGCGAGCTTGCGCTGTCGGATTTTTATTCGCGGGTCATTCTCAACAGCACCGGCAAGTTGAATCTGAAAGACATCACCGCGAGCCCGCAAGAGGCGCCTACGTCGCTGACGCGAGCCACGGGAGCGCCGGGCTCGAAGGGTGCGGTTCCAGTGGCGCCGACATCGACGCCGACTCCGGCTGCCGCACCGAGTCTGGCGGCCGCGACGGCTCCTGAAGCGGCTCCGGCGGCATCGCCGAGTCCGGTAGAGCCTTACGCGGGGCAGCCGATGAACGCCGACATCGAGTTGAACGAGATCACGCTCAAAGGCGGCAAAGTCGATTACACGGACAACTTTATCAAGCCCAACTACACGGCGAACCTGACCGATATGGAGGGCAAGGTCGGCGCGTTCGGAACAAAATCCACCCAGCCGGCGGAAGTTTTACTCGACGGGAAAATCAACGGGAGTGCGCCGATCAACATCGATGGGTCCATAAACCCGCTCGCGCCGACTGCGTTCGTCGATATCAAGGCGAAGGCGAACGGTATCGAACTGACGGGCCTCACCCCGTACTCGACCAAATACACCGGCTATCCGATCGTCAAAGGCACGCTGACGGTCGATGTTCATTATCTACTGGACCAGGGAAAGCTGACGGCCGACAACCATATTTTCATCGATCAACTGACGTTCGGCGATCACGTGGAGAGCCCGGATGCGACGAATCTGCCGATTCGATTCGCTATCTCACTGCTCAAGAATTCGAAGGGACAAATCGACCTGCGAGTGCCCGTGTCGGGGTCGCTCTCCGATCCGCAATTCAGCATCGGCAGAGTCATCCTGAGCGCGTTCATGAACCTTATCGTCAAGGCCGTGACGGCGCCATTCACGCTGATAGCGGCGGCGTTCGGTGGCAGCGGCGAGCAGCAAGACCTCGGCTATATAGAGTTCGCGCCGGGCTACGCGACGCTGACGCCGGATAGTCAGAAGAAACTGGATACGGTCGCGACGGCGTTGGCGGATCGAACCGCCTTGAAACTCAACATCTCGGGGCGCGTCGATCCGCAATTCGACAAGGACGGCTACCGCGAAGCGTCACTGGAGCACAGCATCGAGGTGCTCAGGCACGAGGACGAGGGAGACAGCGCGGCCGCGAATGCAAAAAACGCGGCGCTGTCCACGGCGGACTACAACAAGTATCTGGCGCGAGTTTATAGCGCGGGAAAATTTCAGAAGCCGCGCAACTTCATCGGATTTGCGAAGACACAGCCGCCGGACGAGATGAAGAAGCTAATCCTCGCCAACACTCCCGTGAGCGATCAGGATCTTCAGCACCTGGCGGACGCGCGCGCAAACGCGGTGCGCGCGTATCTGAGCAGCAAGCAGGTCGACGCGGGGCGGATGTTCATAATCGCGCCGAAGCTGGACGCCGGCGGAATCAAGGATCAGGGCAAGACGACGCGCGTCGATCTATCGCTCGAGTGATCTCGTCCAGGCGATAGCTAGAGCGAGCCGAAAATGCGATCGGGGATCGCGTCCCAGGCGCGGCGCTCCTGGTCGCGCGGCGCATCCTCGAGGTTGGTGTTCGCGCCGAAGACCATCGTCGGACGGCGCGCCTCGGTGTAACCCTCCCAGGTACCGGCACTCTCGCAACTCGGATCGCCTGATCGTGCGAATGCCAGCCATGCGTCCTGCATCTGTGCCGCCAGCTTTTCCGCGGCCGGGCCGGCGCCTGCGAACATGGTCATCCCGGGCAAGCTATTGGTGCCGAACACGAAGCCGAGCTCGAGCGCGTGGCATGAGCCGAGCACGCCGCCCATCGCGGGTGACGGCCACGTGAAGAGATAACTGTAAACGCGCGAATCGTGGCGGCGCTGGACTTGCGCGAGGCGCACGCCGGGCATGCGGAAAGTGCGGTCGGTCTCGATTGCGGTGAACAGTTCAGCGGGCGTGACGGACTCGCCACGCGCCGCGCGAGCCTTTTCGTAAGTATCGATGAGTGCGTCGGCGGCGGCCGCCGTCAGCCGCCTGCTGACGCGCGCGCCCAGGCCGGCGCGGTCGAGCTTGTGCAACGAAGGATCCATCAAGGAAAACAACTTCCACTCCTCGAGCGTCGAACCGACCATCACGGCCACGCCCGACGCCGTGCCGTCTCCGACCATCTCGATCGCGGCGCGCGGCACGTGAGTGCCGTCAACCACCGGCTGATACGCCATCCCGAGTTCGGGATCGGGCGTCTTGCCGTCGTCGAGCAGCGTGCCGGTGAGCAATTGCTCAGGCGTCAACGCGCGGATAGCGGCGGCGTCGCCGGGGTGCACACCGAGCTTCGACAAGACTCTCTCTGCGGTGCGATTGGCGCGCGCGACCGAAGCACCGGTGTGGCTCGCTCCGCTTTGCGGTATCGCTTTGTGGAACAGGCCGCGCGCCGACGGCATCGCCAGGATAGTTCCGACGCTCATGCCGCCGGCCGATTCACCGAAGATGGTGACGTTGCCGGGGTCGCCGCCGAACTCGGCGATATTGTCGCGGACCCACCGGAGCGCCGCGACTTGATCGAGCATTCCTTCGTTGCCGGTCGCCGGAATCTTGCCGTTGGTCACGTCGGCCAGGCGGAGGAAGCCCAGTGGGCCGAGGCGATAGTTGATGGTGACGACGACCACGTCGCCGCGCCGTGCCAGAACGGAACTGTCGTAAAGAGGCTGCGAGCCCGAGCCGATGGTGAAGGCGCCGCCGTGAACCCAGACCATCACGGGCCGGCGCTTGCCGTCGAGCGCGGGAGTCCAGACGTTGAGGTAAAGGCAATCCTCGGATTGTTCACCATCAACCACCATCGCGGAGAGTGCGCTAAGCATCACCTGGTTTTGATGAGACACCGCGCCAAAACGGCGCGCGTCGCGCAGCCCTGTCCACGACTCGGGCTTCTCGGGCGCGAGCCATCGGCGCGCACCCACGGGGGGAGCCGCAAACGGCACTCCTTTGAAGACGAATAGTCCGCCTTGGTCGTCACCTTCGAGCTTGCCTTGATGGATGGAAACAGTCGCGCTCATGTGGATGAACCTCGATGCGGGAATTGCGGGGATTCTCGCAGAATTCATGCCCATCTCACAAACGCAAAGGGTGTGCGCCCGGCCAAATCCCAAAACGGCACACATCGCGTCTAATCGCGCCGTGGGCTGCGCCGATTGATGAGCGATCGGGGGTTTTTCCCCGGTTATGCGGCAAATTTTCGGGCATTGGACTTGCTTCAATTAGGTAGATCCCGGCGGTGGCCAGGGACGGGAAGGAAATCGGATGGGCGCAACGCCCAAGCACAACGACCTGGCTTCGCACGAGAACAAACCCCAGCCTGACCGGTTGAACGCCGAAGCTTTGACTTCGCGTGAGCTGTCGCGTGCGCGGGCGCGCAATACTTCGTTCGATTTGCCCGTCGTGGACGAAACCGTAACCGGTTTGTCACGGGTGGGTGCGCTGCTGATTGTCTTTTCCAATCTAGTTTATGCAGTGGGGCACCGTTACACGTCCGGATCGACGTTCGACGCGACAGAGAGCCTTATTTTGGCCAACGTCGGCGTCGGGGTCGTGTTTTTTCTGTTGACCTTTACCGCCGCGATACCGCGCTATTGGCGCGAGATCGTCATCTTCGTCTGCACCACGTTGTTGGTATCGAACACTGCGATCGGTGCCGAGTCGATGCGCGTCGAGCCGCTGTTCGTGTCAGTGCTTGTCGTCGTGGTCGGTGCGGGGACGCTGGCGCCGTGGGACTGGCGTTGGCAGGCGGCGATTAGCGGTATCGGGATGATTTGCTTTTATGTCTTTGGGCGCGCGCATGGGGTCGTTGATTCCGATCCCTCTATACATTGGCTGGGACTGACGACCGCAGTCGGGCTCGGGCTGTCAAACGTCAATTTGCAGACGAAGAATCGGCGCGAAATCGCGCAAAACCTCGAAGACGTGCAGAGCAGCGAACGGAAACTCAAGGAGAGCGAAGAGAAGTTCCGGCAGATTTTCGAGCAAAGCGGCGACATAGTCATGGTCAGCAACCTCGATACCGGCAGGATCCTCGAAGTCAACAACCAATTCGTCAAGCGCAGCCGCTTGCCGCGGGAGCAGGTGGTAGGCCGGCGCGCTATAGACTTGAATTTCTGGGTGGAACCGGCCATCCGCGAGCAATGCGCGAAGGAGCTGCGAGAGAGCGGCTCGGTGCAAAACATCGAGGCCCAGCTCACCGGCGTTGACCGCGCTCAACCGACGACCGCGCTGATATCAGCGGTCGTGGTCCGGCTCAACAATCAGAACTGCGTGATCAACGTGGTCCATGAAATCTCGGACATCAAAGAAGCGGAGCGGAAACTGCGCAACAGCGAGGCCACGCTGCGCAAAATCTTCGACGCGAACCTCGATGCGATGGCGACCAGCGATCCGATAACGCGGCGTTATACCGACGTCAATCACGAATTCCTCAGCAAGACGGGCTTTAGCAGAGAAGAGGTGCTGGGTAAGACTTATTGGGAGATCGGCTTATGGACGAGCCGGGAGGAATCCGACAATTGTGTGGCGACTCTGACCCGAACCGGAGAAGTCCGCAACATGCGAGTCAGTATTTTCGCCAAAGATGGAACCCCCATTCCATGCCTGATGTCCGCGGTGCTGCTGGAGCTGGACGGCAAGCCGAGCTGCCTGGCAGTCGTACGCGACATCAGCGATTCCGTGGCGGCGGAACAAAAACTCATAGACAGCGAAGCGATGTTGCGCAAAATCTTCGACTCCATCCTGGACCCACTGTTGATCACCGACCTTAGCGGACGCTTTGTGGATGTCAACGCCGAATTTACGCGACTCACTGAATTGTCGCGCGAAGAGATCATCGGAAAGCTCTGGCCGGGAGTCTCCGACAACGGTTTTGCAGGGCCTGAAAGCGAATACATCGAGTTGCGGACCACCGGTCAGGTGCGCAATTTCGAAGTGGCAATTCGGAGCAAGAGCGGCGTCGAGATTCCCGTGCTGCTCTCGTCGGTGGTAGTGGACCTGGGCGCCGCGCGGCGGGTGGTGACGATTGCCCGCGATATTACCAAGCTCAAGGAACAGGAGCGAAAACTGCAGAGCAGCGAAGCGATGTTGCGGGAGATATTCGACTCGAGCGTCGATAACATCGCGCTGATTGACATGAGCAGCGGCATCATCGTCGATGTGAACAATGAGCTGGTGCGATCGCTCGGGCTGGCAAAAACAGAAATGATTGGCAAGAGCTTCGATGACCTCAATGTCTGGGTCAGCACCGAGCGGCACGATCTCTTCATCGAAACCCTGCGCAAACAGCGCGAGGTGCGCAACTTCGAAACCACCTTCCGCGCCAGCAACGGCAGTACTTTCCCGGCGCTGATCTCGGCGGTTGTGCTCGAGCTCGGCGGCCGCGAATGCGCACTGGCGATCGCGCGCGATATCACCGACCTCGAGGGTGCACGACAGAAGGCGCTGGCGGCATCGAGGACGAAGACCGAATTTCTGTCCAGCATGTCGCACGAGATTCGCACCCCGATGAATGCGATCCTCGGGATGGCCGACCTGATGGGCGAAAGCGCTCTCGATTCGGAACAGCGGCGTTATCTCGATACCATCATCAGCAACGGCAAAGCGCTGCTCGAACTGATCAACAGCATCCTGGATCTTGCCCGGGTCGAGAGCGGGCGCTTGAGCCTGGAGGCGGTCGCGTTCGACGTTGTCGAGCTGACGGAGAAGGTGGCCGATACTCTGGCAGTGCGCGCCCACGAAAAGGGGATCGAACTCGCGGTGCGATTCGGAATCGGTCTGCCGCCCATGCTGGTGGGCGATCCGCTGCGCCTGCGCCAGGTGCTCACCAACCTGGTCGGCAACGCGATCAAATTTACCGGACGCGGTGAAGTCGTGATTGACGTCGCGCTCGATCCCGCCCAGTCCAACCCGGGCAGCCTTCTATTTTCGGTGCGCGACACCGGCATCGGGATACCGCCGGACGTGCGGTCCAAGGTTTTCTCCGCCTTCACCCAGGCTGACTCATCGACCACGCGAAAATACGGCGGCAGCGGACTTGGTCTGACAATCGTCGAGCGCCTGGTCGCGCTGATGGGGGGCAGAGTCTGGGTCGAAAGCGAACTCGCCACGGGCAGCACTTTCTATTTTACCGCGGAGATGGGATTGCCACCCGCGGTCGCCAACGAACGCGAAACGCCGGAGCATCGCGGCCCCGATTTGTCCGGGGTCCGCGCGCTGGTGGTGGATGACAACGCGACCGCTCGATCGATCGCAACCGAATTCTTGAGCGCCAAGGGCGCCGTAGTCGCCGAGGCCGCGTCCGGGGCCGAAGGAATCCTCGCGATCGACGCCGCCAATCGCAATCGCGCGGCGTTCGGCCTGATGCTGGTTGATTTGCAGATGCCCGCGATGGACGGAATCGAAATGATCCGGCGGATGCGGCTTGGCCCGAACGGAAATGCGCCGATCGTCATCCTCGTGACTTCCAGCGGCCTGACCACGCGGTTGAACGCGATGAAGGAGCTGGGGGTGAATCATTACGTGGTCAAGCCGGTCAAGAGCCGCGAATTGTACGCGGCTATTTCCGACGCAATGGCGCAAGTTGCCGCGCCTGCGAATGCGGCCGCCGAGCCTCGCCGTGAAGTGGCGCCGAACGGTTCCGCGACGCATCTGCTCGACCGCCCGCTCAGCATCCTGCTGGCAGATGACTCGGCGGATAATCGCCTGTTGATCGCGGCGTATCTAAAGAAAAGCCGCTACGTGCTCGACGAAGTGGAGAACGGCCAGGTTGCCCTGGACCGCTTCATGACGCGCGCCTACGACGTGGTCCTGATGGACATCCAGATGCCTGTGCTCGACGGTTACAGCGCCGTGCGCATGATTCGTCAATGGGAGACAGCGAACGCGAACCAACGTCGTCGGACGCCGATTATCGCGCTGACCGCCTCCGCGCTCGAACAGGACGTGCGCCGCGCACACCAAGCTGGATGCGACCTGCACGTCAGCAAGCCGGTCAAGAAATCGACTCTGCTCCGGGCGATTGCGGACGTGGTCGAAAACTCCGAGCACGAAGATGCGGTGGCGAAGCCGAATTCGAACGGCAAGCCAGATGGAGCGAACATCTGCTCATAGCTTGTAGTGCACACCGGTGAGTTGCTCGGACACTTCCCAAAGCCGGGCGGCGGCGGCAGCGTCGCGCGCAGCCGCACTACAACCGACGTTGACCGGATGCCCCCACATCTCGGCGATACCGTCAGGGCCGATGTAGTCGCCGCCGTGGACGCCGGGCGCGACCGCGGCATACTCGGTGGGCAGCGCGCCCATCGCGGCGCTTTGCGCGAACAGGCTGTTGCCGACTGAGAAAAAAGATTCCATCATCGACGATCCCTGCATCCGCGGTCCCGCGGCTTGCAGATTGGTCGCCGCATATCCGGGATGGCATGCGACGCTCAACAGTTTTGCGCCGGCTGCGTCGGCTCGACGCTGCAACTCGAAGGTGAACAATAAGTTGGCGAGCTTGCTCTGCCCGTAAGCCCTCCACTTGCGGTAGCCGTTCTGCCATTGGAGATCGTCGAAACGAATTTTGCCCATGCGATGCGCGCCGCTGCTGACATTGACGACCCTGGCGCCTTCCGTGGCGAGCAACCGATCGAGCATCAGGCCGGTCAACGCGAAATGTCCCAGGTGATTGGTGCCGAACTGCATCTCGAAGCCGTCCACCGTGCGACGGTAGGGGATCGCCATGACGCCGGCGTTGTTGCACAGCACGTGCAGCGCGGGATGTCCCAGATGGAACGCGTCGGAGAAGCCGCGCACCGACGCGAGGCTCGAGAGGTCAAGTTCCATCACCTCGACCTTGGCGCCGGTCGACGATGCGGAGATCCGGGCGGCTGCGGTTCGAGCCTTACCCAGGTCGCGGCAGGCAATGATGACATCGGCCCGCTTGCGCGCGAACTCCAGCGCGGCTTCGTAGCCGATGCCACTGTTGCCGCCGGTTACGACAATCGTCTTCCCGGAAAGATCCGGCATGTCATCGGCGGTCCACGCTTTTCTGTCGGGCATAGTGGGCGTTCCTCCCAGTCGGCTACACGAAGGCTATAGCACGATTACCAAGTCAGCATGACGACCGGCAAGGAATGCAAGGGTAAGGGCGGCAAGGTCATCGACCCCGCCCATGCGTCTTCCCCCATCACCCTTCTAACAGGGCGAAGCCCGCATCTTCTCTTTTCACTTTTCACCGGGTGGAGGGCTCACCCCTGGCCGTGGCGACGGCAGCGCAGTATTAAGCCGTTGGCAGGGGGCCGCGCCCGCCAACGGCGGGCGGCCTTAATACCGGGTGCAGGGCTCAGCCCTGCCCGGCGAGCGCCGCGATCTGCGGCATATCCACGCACTCTTCCAGGGCGTCGGCGATTCGATCGAAGGCCGTGCGGCGATTGGCGTCGGCGTCATCCTGCACGCCGGATTCGAGCCGGGCGAGTCCTTTCGAAGCCCTGATCTCGTCGAGAAAGTTCCGTCGAAAGCCGGCGGAATCGAACATTCCGTGAATCGAAGTGCCGATCACTCGCCCATCGTCCGATCGGGCACCCTCCAATTCGTTCACCGCGCTGGAGTCCCTGTGCGTCAATCTGAACAGCGCCCGGGAAGCCGCGATGCCGGTTATGCGCCCGGAGTGAATCTCGTAACCGGAAACGGGGAGGTTTGTCGGCAGATGAATTGCACGGATTCGATCGGTGATTTTCTCGGCCTGAAAGGTGGTTTCCATTTCGAGCAATCCCAACCCAATCGTTTCAAGCGTATCGCTCTCGACCCCGTCGGCGTCTATGACGCGCCGTCCAAGCATCTGGTACCCTCCGCAGATTCCCAGCACCCATCCACCCGCGCGACGGTGCCGGACCAGCAAGTTCTCCCAGCCGGCTGCGCGCAGCCATTTCAGATCGGCGACGGTGTTCTTGGTCCCCGGAACGATCAGAACGTCAAGGCGTGGCGCCATGCCTGGATCGCTCAAGTAGTGAACGGCGACATCCGGTTCGTCCTCGAGCGTCTCGAAATCCGTATAGTTGGAAATACTCGGCAGGTGTATCACTCCGATAGTCATTGGCTTGTCGCCGGGATGCGCCGCGAGCCCGTCCAACATGGCGGCATCCTCTTGCGGTAGTCCCAGGCTCGGCTGCCATGGGATCACTCCAAGTACCGGGATACCGATGCGTTGCTCGAGAAAGCGAAGACCGGGTTTCAGCAGCTTTTGATCGCCGCGGAACTTGTTAATCAGCACTCCCTTGACGCGACGCCGTTCCTCCGGCGCGAGAAGCTCGATCGTGCCGACGATCGAGGCAAAGACTCCGCCCTTGTCGATGTCCGCGACCAACAGAACGGGTGCGTCGGCCAGTTCGGCGATTTCCCAGTTGACTATGTCGCGATGCCGCAGATTGATCTCCGCCGCACTGCCCGCGCCTTCGATAACAATCAGCTCGAAATCCCGCGCGAGATTGTTATAGCTACTGACTATCTCAGGCCATGCCTCAGTACGATACCGCTCATAGTCATTTACGCCCATCTGGAACCGCGCCCGGCCCCGAATCACTACTTGGCAACCCATTCCGGATTGCGTTTTCAACAGCACGGGATTCATGTCGGGGCACGGTTCGAGCCCGCACGCTTGGGCCTGCACGGCCTGCGCACGTCCGATCTCGCCGCCACCGGGGCAAACCGCCGCGTTGTTCGACATGTTTTGCGATTTGAAGGGCGCTACGCGGACGCCGGCGCGCGCGAACACACGGCACAGCGCAGTGACAACCACGCTCTTGCCGACGTCCGACGCCGTGCCCATTACCATCAAGCTCCTGGCACTCAAAACCCGATTCCTTTTGAAGCGCCGCTCACGGAAGCCATAGCATCCGCGATGCGATAGACTGTTTCAATACGGGTCCGGTTCAACAAGGAGCGAAGTAAGATGCTCGAACGCGACGGCCGCAAATGGAGAGAAGACGGAATATGACATCGCTGCGTGAAGTGTTGAAACGGGCCGAAGCGGACAAAGTTGCCGTCGGCCATTTTAATTTTTCGGACCTGGTAGCATTCAACGCGATCGTTGCCGCCGCGCGCGACAAGAGATTACCCGTGATGGTGGGTCTGTCCGAGGGCGAGCGCGAGTTCACCGGCGTCCGACAGGCCGCGGCGTTGGTGAAGGCGGTTCGCGACGAGTACGACTATCCGATTTTTCTGAACGCCGACCACACTCACTCGATCGCCAATGCTGAGGTGGCGGCGAAAGCGGGATTCGACGAAATCATCTTCGACGGCTCGGCGCTCCCCTTCGAGGAAAACATCGCCCAGACCAGGAAAGCGATCGAGGCGATCAAATCGATCAACCCTGCGATTCTTGTCGAGGGCGAGATCGGTTGGATCGGCGCGTCGTCGGCTGTGTTCGACAAGATTCCGGAGGGGGTCGGAGTCTTGACCACGCCGGATGAGGCGAAGCAATTCGTCGATGCTACTTTAGTCGATGTGTTGGCCCCGGCGGTCGGCAACATGCACGGAATGCTCGCAAGCATGGTTCACGGCGACGTGCAGAAACGGCTGAATATCGCCAGGATCGCGGAGATCAAAGCAGCGGTCCGGATCTTCATGACATTGCACGGCGGGTCGGGTACCAACGACGACGATTTCAGGCGGGCGATCAAGTCCGGCATGACCATCGTCCACGTCAACACCGAACTGCGGCTGGCATGGCGAAGGGGAGTCGAAGCGGGCCTGGCAGCGGAGCCGAACGAGGTGGCGCCCTACAAGATCCTGGGGGCCGCGGTCGAGGCGGTGAGAGAGGTGGTTAGTTCGCGGCTCGAGCTGTTCAGTTCAAGATAACGGCCTAATCGCTATTTGTCCGTCGGTAGATTGACAAATACCGCGGCCGTAACGACCGTAGTCCATAGACCGTCGCGATCGCCGATTGCGGATTGCGTGATGTTTCGCGTCTGAACGATTTTATCGGAAAGCTTCCATACGTCCTTGCGTTCGTCGTAACTGACGTTGGGATCGAAGTCCACGCCGAGCGCGGTCGCGAGCATCGTGGCGGCGAGATCTTCGGCGTAGTCGCCCGCCTTCTCGTCGGTCTGCCCGAAACTCTTGTGCTCGGACAGATAGCCGTATTGATCCTTGTCGGCGGGGATTGCGAGGCCGACCGACGAGGCCATCAAGCGATGCGGTTCGTCGGTGGAGTTGTCGTACATGACGGTGTAAACGATCTGGCCGGGAGTCAGGGTCTTCAGTCCGTCCTGAATCGAGACGACTTTGCATCCGGGAGGGAAAATCGAGCTGACTCGAACGAGATTGAACTCGGCGATCCGCGCGTCGCGAAGCGCGAGCTCGAAGGAGGTGAGTTTCTCGCGGTGCCTGCCGACGCCCTTGGTCAGAAAAATACCTTTGCCTATCGGACCCATGTACTTTTTCCCTCAATTCGATTTCTTCATTTACATAGAGCAAGCGCAAGCGTTTTGCGAGCTTACGCGGCGACGACCGCTCGTGAACTATGTTCGGTGAAGCGGTAAGATGATGGCTCATAGAATTTCGCCGAGGTGAATCGTGATCGAGACGAATCCATTTGGAAATACGGGCCATCAGAGCACGCGGGTTATTTTCGGCGCCGCCGCGTTGGGCGGGATGGAGCAGGACAAAGCCGACCGGGTGCTCGAGGTGATCCTCGAATACGGCATCAATCACATCGACACGGCGGCGTCGTACGGCGATTCGGAATTGCGGATCGGTCCGTGGATGCGGCAGCATCGCAAGCGGTTTTTTCTCGCCACCAAAACTGCCGAGCGCACGCATGAAGGCGCGCGCGCGAGTCTCCATCGATCGCTGGAGAGGCTGCGGGTCGATCAGGTTGACCTGATCCAGATGCACAACCTGGTCCCGGAGGATGAATGGGAGACGGCGCTGGGAGCGCACGGCGCGCTCGAAGCGCTGGTGGAGGCGCGCACGCAGGGGCTGGTGCGGTTCATCGGAGTTACGGGTCACGGCTCGCAGGTTGCCGCGATGCATCGCCGCAGCCTGGAGCGATTCGCGTTCGACTCGGTGCTGTTTCCATACAATTTTACAATGCTGGATATTGGACAGTATGCCGCCGACGTCGAGGCGCTGTTGAAAGTTTGCCGCGAGCGCGGCGTGGCGACGCAGACGATCAAGTCGGTTGCGCGGCGGCGATGGCAAAATGGCGGCGGCCCGAAATTCAGTTGGTACGAGCCGCTTCGCGATCGTGACGCGATCCGCCGAGGGGTCCACTTCGTGCTGAGCCGGCCAGGGCTGTTCCTGAATACCTCGAGCGACGCGACCCTTCTGCGCGATATTCTGGATGCGGCGACCATGAAAGCGACGGCGCCAACGCGCGCCGAAATGGAAGCCGACGTGGCGCGCTACGCGATGGAACCGCTGTTCATCCCCGGTGTGTCGGACACGATTTAACCGACCGACTAAACGACCTTGCGGAAGGCGAGGGCGGGTGGAAGCCGGACCGCCTCGAAAATCGGGACGACACCGCTCACTATGCTGACGGCCAGCGCGGCGATTAGCGCATTAAGCGATTGCGCGGGAGTGACCCACAGCGCGCCGTTGCCGCCGAGCGCGGCGCCGAGCGTGATGCCGCCGGAGAACATCCAGAGCGCGGCGCCGGCGCCGATGATGCCGCCGAAAAATCCGATCGCGCCGCATTCGCCGAACAACACAAAGCCGACGGCGCTGCGGCTGAAACCTAGCGCGCGCATCACGGCGACGTCGCTGATTTGTTCGCGGACCATCATGACGGTGGAGTTGGCCGCTATGAGCAAAACGGTCAGCAAGACGACGAGGCACAGCGCGAACACGATCGCTCGGATGTTGCCGATGGCGGAGAGGCCGGAGGAGAGCGCGTCGCTCTCGGTCATGGTGCGCGTTTCGTAATCGGAATTGGCGAAGTGCTCGTCGATCTGTTTGGCGAGCGGGCCCATCGCGTCGGCGCTGGTGGCGCGCACGATGACGTTCCAGGCGATGTCTTCATCGGGTAGGCCGTGCGCCTTGCGCGCCGCCATCAGATAGTCGCGCCGAATCAGAAAGTTGTTGGGATAACGCCTGGACGCCATCTGGCCCAGGATGATGAAGGTCATCTCCATGTGGTCTGCGTCGGCGCCGCGGAGCGTGATGGTGTCGCCGATCTTCCAGCCGTATTTGCGCATGAGAATTTCGCCGACGATGGCGGTGCGCTTTTCCTTCGCGCTCGCCTCGCGCTGCTGGCCGGTCAACGCGTAGTCGGGGAATACGTCGCCTATCTCGGGTCCGGCGCCGACGCCGAACACCGGCTCGCTGACATCGCGCCACGTCGCGAACCATCCCGTGATCGCGACGCACGCCGCGACGCCGGGCATTTTATTGATGTCGTCGCAATAACGCGCGGGCAGATCCTCCCACGGCGCGGTCTTGTTGCTGATTATGAGACGGAGCGTGCCGGACGCGTCCTTGACGACGCGATCCATCGAAGCCGGCACCGACACCAGGACGGTGTAGATGAAGGTGGCCAGCGCGATTGTGAGGATAGTCAGAATCGTGCGGCGCAAATTTCGGCGCATATTGCGCTCGACCAATTTGATCCAGTTGAACACGATGATTCCCGTTCAGACCGAGCGCAGCGATTCGACCAGACCGATGCGCGAGGCGCGCCACGCGGGCAGCAATCCGCCCAGCGCGCCAATCGCAATTGCGGCGATCATTCCCGACACGAACGCACCCGCAGTGAGCCGAAACCTGAAGATGAACTCGCCGACGTTCATGAGCTGGCTGGCCAGGCCCGTCGAGTACGCGACCAACACCCCGAGTATCTCACCGAGCACGCCGCCGGCGAGCGCGAGCACGATACTCTCGATTACGAAACTCGCGAGCACGTTGAAGCGGCTGAAGCCCAACACTCGCAGCACGCCGATCTCGCTGGTGCGGCGCGCGACCGCGGAGTACATCGTGTTCATCGCACCGAACACCGAACCAATCGCAAGAATCAGCGCAACGATCAGGCCGAGCGCGCGCAACTGATCGACGAACTCGGTTTGTTTCGCGTAAAATTCCTGCTCCGACATCGTATCGACTTTGACCCGCGAATCGGTCGTCAGCGACTTGGCGAAGTCGGCCTGCGTGCCGGGCTTGAGGACCACGTGAAGCACCTCGAAGCCGTTGGCGACGTGGATATCCTGGGTCAGGATGTCCAGATCGGTCAGCACTTCCGACTCGCGGGCGCTGTCGTGATCCGAAAAGATGCCGGCAATTTTGAAAGTGCGCCGTCCGAATTTGAAATCGCTTCCGACTGCGAGGTTATGAAACCGCGCGGCCAGCTTGCGGCCGACGACCATCTCGGCCGTGCCGCGGCTTGGCCAGCGCCCGCTTTCCAATCGCATGTCGCGATGGACCTGGTAAGCGATTGGATAGACGCCGCGAAGGAGCGTGAAGATCGCGCTGGAAGGGGGCGCGTCGGGCACCGGATTGAAACCGGTGATCACCTCGGGCGAGACCAGCGCCTGGCCGTCGCGAGTCGTCTCGATCTGCGGGCGGCTCTTGATGATCTCGTATTGCTCGCGCGAGATGAAGCTGCCGCCCTCGTTGGCCGTGCCGCGGCTCAGCACGATCCAATTGTCAGTGATCGCGCTTCGCATCACAGTCGCGCGCAGGCCCGCGATGAAGCCCGACAAGATGAACAGGAGCATCACCACGAGCGCCACCACCGACGCCGTCATCACGCTGGTCGCGCGGCGAACCATCAGGCTGCGCAAGTTGTAACGAATCGGGATCAATTTAGCCCCCGGAAGTCATGCCGGGTAGATCGGATATTGCCCGAACTGGAAAAGGCCGAATTCTAGACCGTCGCCGCGCGTGTTCCTAGAGGGAGATCGAGCCGGCAGTGGCTCAGTTTCGATACGTCAGACGAAGCGGCTAGGAATTCTTCTTCAAATTTTCCGCGAACGCGCGCTTGGCGGCGGCGATGAATGCGCGCACGCGAGCCGGATCCTTTTTCCCGCGATTGCCGGGAACGTCAGTGTGCGTAAACGAATCGACGCCCCACGGCCTGACGGTGGCGATCGCATCGGCGACGTTGTCGGCGGAAAGTCCGCCCGCGAGGATCACCGGGATGCGCGAGCGCTCGACGACGGTGCGGCTGATCGACCAATCGTGAGTCTCGCCGGTTGCGCCGGCATACGGCCGGCCCTTGGCGCCCGAATCCAGCATCAGGTAATCGACGCAGTTCTGATGCGCGGCGGCCTCGGTGAGCGTTTCGCCGGCGCGCACGGCAATCGCGCGCATCAGCATCACGGGCGCGATGCGGCTGCGAATCCAGGCACAGTCTTCGGGCTCGATCTCGCGCGCGGCCACGTGCAGGACGTCGGGCCGCACCGCGTCAACCATCGCGCAAATCTCGTCGCGATCGTCCGACAGCGACAGCGCGACACCGCGCGAGCGCGGGCGTATCGCGCCGAGAATTTCGCGCGCTGCATCCGCGCCAATTGCTTCGGGCACGACAC
Organism: uncultured Pseudomonadota bacterium; assembly: GCA_937889395.1. Taxonomy (GTDB): domain Bacteria; phylum Desulfobacterota; class Binatia; order Binatales; family Binataceae; genus Binatus. The sequence goes on from CALAOW010000099.1 coordinate 20,516, forward strand.
CCGGCTCCGCAATGACGAGGCCGATCAGATCGGCGCCGGCGTCGGCGGTGGCAACCGCGTCGGGCACGGAGGTCATGCTGTAAATCTGGACCACCATCGGCTTGGCTCAGAAGTTGCGGCGATACGTGACGTAGTTCGCGCAGACCTTGGCGCCCAGCTTTTCCGCGGTGCGGCGCGACGGCCAGTTGTCGTCGAGCACGAGCGTGTAAC
>CALAOW010000100.1 GCA_937889395.1 uncultured Pseudomonadota bacterium
CATCGGAGGTCGCCGCATGCTGTCGCATACGAAATATCTAACCATGAAGGTGCCCAATCGGATGGATTTCGTGAACATCACGGGCGAAATTGAAAAGGCGGTGAACGAAAGCCGCGTGCGCGAGGGGCTCTGCCTCGTTAATGCGATGCACATAACCGCCTCGGTCTTCATCAATGACGACGAGCCCGGCCTTCACGAAGATTACAAGCGATGGCTTGAATGGCTGGCGCCGTACGACCCAAGCCCCGAGCGCTATCATCACAACCGCACCGGCGAGGACAACGGCGACGCGCATCATAAGCGCCAGGTGATGGGCCGCGAGGTGGTAGTCGCGATAACAGCCGGCAAGCTCGACTTCGGCCCCTGGGAACAGATCTTCTACGGCGAGTTCGACGGCCGCCGCCCCAAGCGCATCCTGATCAAGATAATCGGCGAGTGAAACATGCGCACTAATAAGCCGGGGCCAGCCGCCAAACTTCCTGACGGAAAGCAGATTAAAAGACGGTTGTACGCTACCGGCTACAATTTCCTTGTAAGCCTCGTTGGGCCAAAGTTGGCACCTATCGTAGTCATTGGAGTAAGCGCGTTGCTCTCTATTGGGTTGTACATCGCCGCTGTCTCATCCACGACAACTTTGGACATAGCCTTTCTGAAGTCGGTCGGCCATTTCCTGAAAGCCGAATATTACAAGTGGGGACCGATCGAGCGCGCCGAGGCGGGGACGTTCACCGTTGGCGTGGCGCAATTGGGCGACGATAGCGACGACTCGATCAAACACCTAATTCTTGCGGACCTGCAAGAAATCAAATGGATTGGAGTTCTGAACACTCACCGAACGGTGCCGCTAAACGACACTGGCCGCCAGAGCATAGCTGACGGTCATGCGACCGCGCTGAAGCTCTTGAAAGAATCCGGCGCTCAGATCCTCGTTTGGGGAAGGGTTCTTGGTGATGGAAGCAATAAGGTTCCTGAGTTGTTTATTTCCGCGGCGCCCGATCCTGCGACCGGGCTGAAGCACGGCCGTTATCCGTTCGACGAGTTATTTAATCTACCTCGTATCTTCTGGCAGCAGCTCGCATCGGTTCTTGATCTAGTTGTGGTGAACCAAAGCGTCAGGCTCCTGGACAATAAAAACCCTGATATGGCGGATGCCCTGCCGCCTTTCATCGCCAAGGTGAAGCAGTTGCTCCTCGATAGCCAGGGGGAATCCAACTGGGACAAGAAAACGCGGGCTGACGTACAGAACGCGCTCGCGGTGGCACTTTGGGCACAGGCCGATGTCAGCGACACGGCAGCTCCGCTCGCCGAAGGGTGCGACATCTTCGAGGACACAGTCAAAACTTACGATCCTCAGACTGATTGGAAGCAACTGGCTGCGGCGAAGCAAACCTTGGGGATGGCGAGATTGGCTCTTTTTCGCCGGGAGACGCGTTTAGGCGCGCGCGTGCCGACGGCCGAACAGCAGGCCTTGCTCAAGAGGGCACTTGAAGATTCGAACGGAGCCGCTTTGATTTTGTTCCAAGATGGCCAAGGTACTGACCCGACAGCACTATTCGATATAGGCGGGGTCCTTAGCGCGGATGCAGGCTTCAGTGCGCAGCAAAAGGCGTGGCACAGTGTGGACGAAGCGGTGGGCGCATATCGGGAATCAGCCGGCATGTCTCCACAAGAACGCGGTACGAATGGCCGTCTCTGGGTTCTTTTCACTCTGGCGCAAGCAGGAGTTGCCATGGCGCACGGAGACGTTGTCCTTAACGACTTCGCAGTAAAGCTGGGAAGGGTCAAAATTCTTCAAAACACCGAGGGGATCTATCGTTATTTGCTGCTGATTTGGACAATGGAAAAGTACCCCTCGCTATCGATCACGATCAGAAGCGCGCTAGTAGACGCGCTGCTATTATCGGGGGCCTATGAGTCAGGACAGGAAGCTAGCGCGTCATTGAATGAGGCAGCGAAGCAGTCCCGTCAAGTAATACACGATAAAGAGATGCTCGGGGATACGCCGACGCTGCTCGACCGGGCAGAGCTAGCCGCGGCTTTGGCTGGGCTGGGAACACGCGACTCGGGAGCGGGCGGCACCGATCAGTTGCGTCAAGCAGTTAGAATTTACGGTGACGCCCTCTACCCGTATGTTTCAGTGGGAGCCTCCGCAGACTGGTTTGAAATCCAGGCGTCAATGGCCGTGTCTCTTCAGTTACTGGCAGAACGAGAGCAAAACCCTTTAATGCTTTGCCAGGCTTTCACGCGGTCGATCGCCTCTGAGAAGGGTCTAGCTGCCGACGGTGCTTCTTACGAAGAAGTTATCCAAGCTCGAGGCCAGGCCGATGCCAGCATTCGTTCGTTGAGGACAATGTTTGGAGATCAGACTGCCCATGAATGCGAAGTCGCCGAGAAGCAGTTTCTAAACGCGTTTGGGCCGCACTAATGCGACTCCGCCCCCGAAATATCACTGTTAACAGTCCTCCGACTCCTGCAACGTCGCGGTCTGCAAGTAGCTCTGCCGGCACGTCTTCTAAAAAGCGCGACACCCGGCCCATCACGAACCCGAAGCTGCGGTCGAACATGTGGGGATGAACTATTCAGCCTGACCCCGGCCGATTTTCTGTGCTAGCCATACGGCATGGTCAACCGTCTGGATACCGCTACTCGCCAAGCTCGCCCGAAATCGTGCGACGCCCACTTCCCGCGAATATTAATTTTGACGGAACGAAACTACCGACAGTAGCCAAGAAGCCCCAAAACCCCTACATATGGTATGAACTGCTCATTCCGACTCTTGCAGCGTTGCGGTTTGCAGCAGCTCTGCCGGCACGTCTTCCAGAAAGCGCGACACCCTACCCATTACGAACCCGAAGCTGCGGTCGAACATATGTATCGGATACGACAGGTACAGCTCGTCGCGCGCGCGCGTGCTCGCGACGTACATGAGGCGGCGCTCCTCCTCGATTTCGTCATCGCCCACGCTTTGCGGTCCCGGAAAGCGCCCGTCTGCCGCCCAGATCAGGAACACGACTTTCCATTCGAGTCCCTTGGCGGAGTGAATCGTGGTGAGCGTGAGGCGTTCGTCGTCGGAATCCGTCGCGAGCATGCCGTCAAGCGAATCGTTGGGCGGCTCGAGCGCCATGTCGGCCAGCATCTGTTCGAGGCTTTTGTAGCGCTCTGTCAGATTCTGAAAATGCTCGAGGTCACGCTCGCGCTTGGGATAATCGTCCGCGTACGCCTCGCGCATCACGGGCAGATAGTATTCGATCGTCATCGCGATTTGCTCGGGTGGCCGCTTTTCCCCGCTGCGCAGTTCCGCCAGCAGCGTAGCCAGCCGTTTGAGGCCGCCATCTGCACCGCCGCGCGCCTTGTCGGCAAGCTTCGCAACCGCGGCCGCCGGATCGTCGGCCGCCACCAACGCGTCGATCGTTCGCTCTGCAGTGCGATGACCGATGCCCTTGACCAGCGTGAGCACGCGCAGCCACGACACCGCGTCCGCCGGATTCGCGATGACGCGCAGATGCGCCAGCACGTCCTTGATGTGCGCGGTTTCGATAAACTTGAATCCGCCGCGCTTGATGAACGGGATGTCGCGGCGCTGCAGCTCGAGTTCCAAATCGAACGAGTGAAAGCTCGATCGGAACAGCACCGCGATCTCGCCGAGTTCGACCCCTTCTTCGCGCAGCTCCAGGATGCGCTGTGCGACGAACCGCGACTGCATGTGTTCGTCCTGCGCGCGCACCAGGAACGGCCGAAAGCCGCCCTCGCGCTGCGTGAACAGCGCCTTGGTGTACTTCTCGCCGGCGCGCGAAATCACGTCGTTGGCAACGTCGAGGATTCCCTGGATCGAGCGGTAGTTCTCTTCGAGCTTCACGATCTTCGCACCCGGGAAAATCGCGGGGAAGTCCATGATGTTGCGGAAGTTGGCGCCGCGAAACGAATAGATCGACTGCGCGTCGTCGCCAACCGCCATCACGTTGCGATGATTCATCGCGAGCAGGCGCACCAGGTCGGCCTGAATCAGGTTGGTGTCCTGGTATTCGTCGATCATGATGTAACGATAGCTGTCCGACAGCCGGCGACGCACATTCTCATACTGTTCGAGCAACTCGGCGAGCCGATACAGCAGGTCGTCGTAGTCGAGCAGGCTGCGCTCGCGCTTGTAGCTCTCGTAATTTTTCGCGAGTTCGAGAATTTCGGTCTGATGCTCGCCGAGATGCGGAAAATCGATCTCGATTTCCTCTTCGAGCGCGCGACGCTTGTTGCGCGCCATGCTGATCGCCTCGGCGATCGTGCTTTTTTTCGGGAACCGGCGCTCGCGCGACGCCAGTCCCATCCGCGTCCGGAGCAGATTGACCACGTCTTCCATGTCGGAGCGATCCAGTATGGTGAAGTTGGGCTTGAGGCCCATCGGCGCGCCCATCCGGCGCAACACATTGTTGGCGAAGGAATGAAACGTACCGCCCGCGACGGCGCCCGCGCGATCTCCCACCAACTGCTCGGCGCGACGCAGCATCTCCTGCGCCGCGCGGCGCGTGAACGTCAGCAGCAGGATCGCACCGGGCGGCACGCCGCTCTCGATCAGCCGGGCGACGCGATAGATCAGCGTGCGCGTCTTGCCCGATCCCGCCCCCGCTACGACCAGCAGCGGGCCTTCGCGATGGGTCACGGCGGCTAGCTGCGCAGGATTGAGCAGCTCGGCGTACTTGATCTTGAAGTTGCGCTCGTCGGCCGGCGCCGCCGGCTTTTCGCGCAGGTAAATTACCTTGTCGGCCACGTCAAGCGGGATCCTACCACGGCGCGCGCCGCAAGTTGCGATGCCGCGATTGCCCCGACGCCCTACGGCAGCATCGACCCGCTTGCCGGCGGGCTCTGCGCGCCGTTGCGGTAGATACCCTGCATCGTCTTGTTCCAGAGTTGATCGGGACTGTTGGGCGAATCCGAATCCGGCGCGGATCCCGAACCCGGCGACACCGAGCGCATATCTTCGACGTGCGGATCGACCAGGATCTGGTCAACCATATTGACGCTCGGGTCGTTCAAGTACGCGGTCGCGATTCGTTCCGCATCGCGGCGCCCGAACTGCGTCGCCACAAACCCGGTCAGTATCAACTGCTTGATCCCGCCCGGGGAGGTGGAGAACTGCGCGGTGACCATCGGCAGGCTGTTCAGATGGAGATACCTGGTGAGCGCGTCGCTGGCGCCCTGATCGATCACGTAGTTATCCGCCCGCGCGACGGCGCACGTCGCGACCATCATGATGATCGCCGAGACCGCCGCAGTTGCTCTCGCCGTCAAGTGCATTTGTCGTTGTCGCATCACCGTTTCCGACCATACACCTGATCGGACGCGCTGTCCCGACGCATTCGGCAAAAGAGAGCGCCGGCGCCCGCGCTGGCTTGTGCTTGCGACTGTCTTGTTACGGAATCTGAATCTGCTGAATCTGCGCCGTTTCTTTCTGCACGACTTCGGCCGGCAGCGGCGCGTATTGCAGCGCCGGAGCCAGCGTCTGGCCTTCGGTCAGCGCCCAGCCCAGGAACTTCTTGATTTGCTCGCCAACATCCTTGTTGGTCTGCTTCTGATAGACGAGCAGCCAGGTGAACGACGAGATCGGATACGCGTCCGCGCCCGGTGCGTCCGTGATTGAGACACGGAAGTCGGCCGGCATATTGCCCGCTGTCGATGCAGCCGCGGCGGTCACGCCCGCCAGGCTCGCAGCCACCCAGTTGCCGGCCTTGTTCTGGATCTGCGCGAACGGAATCTTGTTGTTGAGCGCGTAGATCAGCTCGACGTACCCGATTGCGCCCGGCGTCTGCTGAACCAGCGCCGTCACGCCTTCGTTGCCCTTGCCGCCGAGTCCGGCCGGCCACTTGACCGAGGTTCCTTTACCCACATCAGACGCCCAGCTTGGGCTGACCTTCGACAAGTAATCGACGAAAATATACGTCGTGCCGCTGCCGTCGGAGCGATGGCACACGACGATGTCCTGTGACGGGATCGCCACGCCCGGATTCAGCGCCTTGATCTTGTCGTCATCCCACTTGGTTATCTTGCCCGAATAAATATCCGCGATTACCGGACCCGTCAGGCGGATCGTGCCGGTAAATCCGGGCAGGTTGTAGGCGACCACGTCCGCGCCCATCACGCTCGGGAAGTGCAGAATTTTTCTGGGTGCTTCGGAAAGCTGTTGATCGGTCATCGGCGCGTCACTGGCGCCCACATCGACGGTGCCATTCGAGAGCATCCGGATGCCGCCGCCCGAACCGATCGATTGGTAGTTGAACTTGATGCCCGGATTTTCTTTCGCGTAAACGTCGAACCACTTGGAATAGATCGGGTACGGGAACGTCGCGCCGGCGCCGTTGATTAACATGTCGGCAAATCCGGAGCGGCCGATCCCCGCGATCGCCAGGACTATGAAAAGGGCCGCAATTAGTCGTCGTTTGAGCATCTTTTGAACCTGCCTCGAAGTTAGTCGTGTCCGATCCGCGGATCCGAATGCGGCGCGCAAAAGCTATGCATCGGACATTAAGGGAGGATGAACCCGGCGTGTCCGCTGGTTGAATTCGTCCGCCCGGACCCATATTCCGGTGCATAATCGCGCTTTGGCGCGATCTGTTGCTTTTCTCGCCCTCGCTCAACGACAATCCAATTCCCAAAACGGCGCCTGGCAATTTTCAATGGGTAAATCACTCGACGGAATCAACATCGTTGAATTCGCCTCTCACATGGGCGCAGCTTACGCCACGATGCTGCTGGCGGAAAACGGCGCGCACGCCATCAAGATCGAGCCGCCGGGCGGTTCGCGCGAGCGCGGCACGCCGCACTTCCACGTCCTCAACCGCTCCAAGCGTGCGCTCGAGCTGGACCTCGACGATCGCGCATCGCAGCCTCGAATCGCGGACCTGATTCGATGGGCGGATATCGTAGTCACCGGCTTCACGCCGGCCCGGCTGAAACAACTGAGCCTCGACGCCGAATCGATTCGCCGGATTAATCCGCGCGCGATTGCGCTCGGCGTGCCTCCGCTGGGCAGCCGCGGCCCCGACGCCGACTTCGATGCGAACGACGACCTGGTCGCCGCCCGCGGCGGAATCACCGGGAGCCAGTGGGCGCGCAGCGGCAATCCCGTCGCGCTGGTTTTTCCGGCGGCGAGTTATTCGGCGGGCGTGATGGCGGCGACTGCCGCGGTCGCCGCGATTCTGGCGCGCGGCGCGAATCGAGCGGGTGACGCGGTCGAAGTCTCGATTCTGGCCGGCGCGTTCTCGCTCCAGACCGGGGCAATCCTGCGTCATGAGGAAATGATTAGCCTCTATCAGGGTCCGCTGGATCCTCTCGGCCCGATTCCGGTTTATCGTTTGTTCGAGGCCGCCGACGGCAAATATCTGTTTGCCGCATGCGGCAACGCGACCTTCTGGGGCAAGTTCGCGATCGCAATCGATCGCCCTGATCTGGTCGGCGACCCGCGTTTCGAAAATGCACCGTGGGGGATGGCACCCGAGCACTGGCAGCCGCTCAAAGACATCATCGAGCCAATCATCCGCACGCGCCCGCGCGACGAATGGCTGGGCATCCTGCGCGAATACGACGTCCCGTGCGCCCCGGTGATGACCCGCCACGAGTTCATCGAACACCCACAGACGCGCGCGCTCGGGATGCGCACTGAAATCGACGACCCCGCTCTCGGCCGCATGATTCAGATGGGCTTGCCGGTGTTCCTGAGCGACACTCCCGGCGAAATCACGGGCCCCGCTCCCAAGGCCGGCGACGACCGCGCGGCGCTGCAATGGCTTGCAGAGCCGAAGCGCGACGCATTGCCCGAAATCGCCCCGCGCATCGGCGACCGTCCTCCGCTCGATGGAGTCACCGTGCTCGACTTCGCCAGCTACATCGCGGGTTCGTACGGCCCGATGATACTCGCGCAACTCGGCGCCGAGGTCATCAAGATCGAAAGCCTCGAGGGCGATTCGTTTCGCCATTTCGGTTTCGGCTTCCTCGGCTGGAACCAGGGCAAGCGCGGCATCGCCGTCAATCTTGCGACCGGGGAAGGCCGCGAAATCACCCATGGGCTCGCGGACCAGGCCGACATCGTGGTCGAGAATCTGCGGCCGGGCCGGATGCGCAAGTTCGGCTTCGATTACGAAAGCCTGGCGGCGCGCAACCCTCGCATCATCTATATGTCGATCAACGGGTTCGGAAATCGGGGACCCGAGCACAACCAGCCCGGCTTCGATCCGCTGTTGCAGGCGCGTTCGGGGGTGATGGCGGCGCAGGGCGGCCATCACGGGCATCCGGTGTACCTGACTTGCGCGATTTGCGACTACGGCGCCGCGATGCTCTCCGCGTTTGGATGCGTGCTCGCGCTGCGTGCGCGCGAACTTACAGGACGCGGCCAGTTATGCGAGACCTCGCTGTTGCAATCCGCGATGGCTTTTCAGGCCGGCGAGTTCGCGTTCTATGCGGGCCGGCCGGACATGGAAAATGGCGGCGCCGAGAATCGCGGGCGCTCGGCGCTTTCGCGCGCCTACGGTTGCCGCGACGGCGAATGGCTATTCATCTCGCTAACCGACGATGCTCAATGGAACGCGCTACTGACTATTCTACCGGGGCTGCCGAATACCAACTGGGATGCGGCCGCGGCGGAACCGAACGAGGGCGCGCTCGCGGCGGCGCTCGCGGAGCAATTTGCGAAGCTCGATCGCGGCGACGCACTGGCAGCGTTGAAGAAATCCGCCATCCCGGCGACGCGGGTAAATCATTTGGGTGAATTGTTCGACGATCCGCAGGTCCTCGCCAACGACCTGATCGCCGAGTTGTCTCATTCGCAATGGGGCCGCGTGAAGCAAACCGGAATGCTGACGAAGTTTTCCGCGACCTCCGGCACGATCCGCCGCGCCGCTCCGATGCTGGGCGAGCACACCGACGAGATCCTCCGCGAGTACCTCGGTTACTCGGCCGAAAAAATCGCCGCGCTGCGCGCTGTCGGCGTCGTCAAGTGATCGATGGATCCTGAGGCGGCCGCCGTCGTCAATCCACATCTGCTCGCGCGCGAGGAGATCCTCTGGTGCGGACGCCCGTATGATACGAGCGCTCTTCGATGGCGCGCGGGCGCGATTATACTGGTTGGAATCGCCGCGCTCGTGATGCGTTCGATCCCGCTCGACTCGAGTCTTGCCGAGCGTGCCGACACCAATTCAATTCTGCTGGCGATGCTGGTCGGAGTTCTGATCGCGGAAGCGATCGTCTTCCATTCCTATCTGTCGAAGACGTTTTACGGCGTCACCAATCAACGCGTGGTCATCGTGTCTGGACTGAGAGAGCCGCAGATGGTGGCAGTTCTGCTTGACCGGCTGAACGCTCCGCAACTCCGCGTCCGGCGCATCTACCACGATATAGAATTACGCGCTCCCAGCGACCGGATTTATCAATTAAGATATCTGCCGTTCACGAACCCTTCCGTCCCGCCGGGTTGGATCGGATGGCCCGAGTGCTACCGGCTAATCGCGCTTGAAGACGCGCGCCGTGTGTGCGACTTGATAGTCGAATCGGCGCACAAGCTGAAATAGTCCGAATCGGAGAGACACTATGCCGCTGCTTACAGGCGAAACCGTCAAACAGGTAATGCGCGATCTCTACGGCTACGAAATCTCCGCCGCCGACGCGGATGCAATCGCGCACAGTGCGGGCGCGATGCTCACGCTGGCCGGGCACTTGGGGTCGATCGGTCTGGCCGGAATCGAGCCGCCCTTCGGCTATCCGGTGTTGTTGGCCGAAGCGACCCGCCTTGCCAAAACCAGGCCGTAATACCCGCTTCAATACTCACTTCGAGGAATTATTCCGATGTCGATTCCATTTCAGGAACTACTCGAATTCGATGTAGCTACTCTGTCCGGCAAGCTGCGCGCGCGCGACATTTCACCGGTCGAGCTGACCGAGGCGTACCTCGGCCGAATCGAACAAACCGACGGATCGCTTCGCGCCTATATCACCGTCACCGATACGATGGCGCGCAAGGCGGCGAAAAAAGCCGAGGCCGAAATCGCCGCCGGAAAATGGCGGGGACCATTTCATGGCGTTCCGATCGCGCTCAAGGATCTCGTGTACACCAAGGGGGTTCGCACCACCGGCGGCTCGAAAATCCTCGCCGATTTCAAACCCGACCATGACGCGACCGTGTGGACGCGCCTCAAGCGCGCCGGCGCCGTGCTGCTCGGCAAACTCAACCAGCACGAGTTCGCATATGGAATCACGTCGTCGAATCCGCACTGGGGAATCGTCCGCAATCCGTACGCGCTCGACCGAATCCCCGGCGGCTCGAGCGGCGGCTCGGCCGCGGCGATCGTCGCGCGCAGCGCCGCCGCCACCATCGGCACCGACACCGGCGGATCGATTCGGATTCCCGCAGCGCTTTGCGGATGCGTCGGGCTGAAGCCGACCTGGAGCCGCGTCAGCCGCTACGGCGTCATCCCGCTGGCCTACACGCTCGATCACGTCGGCCCGATCACGCGCACGGTTCGCGACGCCGCGATGATGCTGCAAGTAATCGCGGGCGCCGACCGCAACGATTCCACCGCGAGCCGCGAGCGCGTACCCGATTTCTCAGCCGGCCTCGGCGGCCAAATCTCCGGCGTGCGCATCGGCGTGATTCGCGAACTTAACGACGGCTTGAGCGACGACGTCGCGCACTCGTTCAACGCCGCGCTCGAGACGCTGCGATCGCTCGGCGCGACCGTTGACCACGTGACGATTCCCTCGCTCCCGCTGGCCGGCATCATGAACGGCGTCATCACCTGGGCCGAGGCGCTCGAGGTTCACGAAGAATGGATGCGCACGCGGCCCAATGACTACGGCGACGACGTACGCCGCCTTCTCGAGATGGGCATGATGACGCCCGCCACCAGCTACATCCGCGCACAGCGCGCGCGGGCACGCACGCTGGCCGAGGCGATCGCGGTGCTCGCCACCTGCGACGTGCTGGTCGCGCCTGCCAGCGCCGTCGTCGCGCCCAAAATCGGCGGTACTCATATCATGGAAGCGCGCGAAGACGGCGTGGAGGTCGTCTCCGCGATTCTGCGCTTCACGCAACCTTTCAATTGTACCGGTCAACCCGCAATAGCTATTCCCACCGGCCTTTCGCCCGACGGACTGCCTATTGCGATGCAGATAATCGGCCGTCCGTTCGGAGAGCCCGAAGTGATACGCGTGGCCGCCGCTTATGAGAGAGAGCGCGGCGCGCTCCCGCCTCCGCCGGAGATTGCGTAGAACAACGGAAGGATTTCAGTATTTCACTATTTCACGGGCTCGCGCCGCGATTACAGTTCGAGATCGACCGTCACGAAATCGTGATCGGAGGCGCGGCGCAACAGAATCGGAGACCGCGGCGGGACGACCGCCGCGGTTCCCGCGATCGGGCGAAGCTCGCGGACTGCGAGCCAATCAAGTTTTGGCCTCATCGATCGCGGAATCAGTCCGGAAAAAGTGAACGTCGCGCGATTGGCCACGTTGGCGCCCTCGATCTCGAGTCCGCGCTCTCGCAGATGATCGAACAAGGGCTCGTATGCCTCAGGCGCGTGGAACCGGTCCGGATTGGCGATCATCTGCCGCGCCGTTGCCAACATCAGCGAACGGCTCGATAGCTCAGTGGTGGTAGTATTCAGGTCGCCGCCGAAAATCGCGCGGCCCGCCGCCGGGAACGACTCCAGGTAGGTCGCCATCTGGCGCGCGCGCTCGGCGGGCGCGCAGCGGCTGTGCAGATGCGCGACGCCGACGGTTAACTCCTCGCCGCCGAATTTCACTCTGGTGACGATTCCCGTTGGCGTGCCCACGCGTGACCAGCCCCGCATGCGTCTGGGCCACGCCATGGGAGTGGGCGGTTTGTGCATCGCGACGGCGGCCACGTCCTCGAACGGCGCGGCGCTCAGGATCGCACTGCCCATGTACGAGACGATTTCGCTTTCGATCCCCGGGCGCTTCAAACCGAACGCGCGAACATACGCGCAGCTCATCTCGAGCGCCTCGGCGAGATCCGTCGCAAGGTCACGGCCCGGCCTCCGCTTCATTCCCGTGTTGACCTCGCATAGCAGGATAATATCGGCGCTCTGGAGCGCCGGACGCTTGAGACATGCCAGGATTTCGCGGAACTTTCGCCCGCCCGCCGCGTTGAGCAGCACCACTCGCAGCCGCGGTTGCGGCCGGCGGCGCGCCGCACGATTCACGACGATTGGCGGGAAATGCGGCGTCGGCTTTGCGTCAGCCGCGGTAAGGTCGCGCACGTCGCGGTCCATCGCCCGAGCTAGTCGGCCAATTCCTTTTGAAGATCCTTGAACGTCGTAATCGGCGATGTGCAAACGTGGTCGCGGCATACGTAAGCAGTCACATGGCCGTCGATTTGCCGCTTGCCGCGCACCTGCTCGGGGATGAAGCCAGTCTGAGCGTCGGCATCGGCATTGTCCGCAACGGAAACGAAGAGCGCAAGATTCGGAACGTAGATGAGGCCGAGCCGTTCCGTCCATTCGAGCAGTTCAGGAGAGTTGCGGCTGCCGACAATCACAACTTCGGTCGGCCCGCGCTGGTAAAGGTCGATCGCTTCGAGCATGTGAGAGAACCCGAACGGCTGCTTCTCGATAAATTCGCGAAACAGCTTGAGCGTCCGCTCCGCTTCGACCCGGTAGCGCTCCTCGCCGGTGTAGCCGTACAGCCTGAGCATCGCCATCACGGCGGCGCTGTTGCCCGACGGCGTCGAGCCGTCGAAAGCCGCCTTGGAGCGGGTGATCAGTGCTTCGTGGTCGTCCGAGGTGAAAAAGAATCCACCCTTTTCCCCGTCGATAAATCGCTCGAGGATCACGCCGGCGAGCGTCCGCGCGTGCGCCAGGTATTTCGCGTCGAGCGACGCTTCGTACACGTCGAGCATCGCGCCCGCCAACTGCGCATAGTCTTCGAGATAGGCGTTGTGCCGCGCGACGCCGTCCTTGAACGAGCGCTTGAGCGCGCGCCCATCCCACATCGACGCCATCATGAAATCGGCCGCGCGCTCCGCCGCTTCGAGATACCGCGGCTCGTGGATCGCGCGATATCCCTCCGCAAACGCGCCGATCATCATCGCGTTCCACGCCACCAGGACCTTTTCGTCGCGGCCTGGCTTCACCCTTTGTTCGCGAGCCGCGAACAGTTTGTCGCGAATCTCGCGAATCTTCGACGCCATGTCGTCTTCCGAAACCTTGAACATCCGCGCAGCATCGGCGAGCTCGAGCGTGCGATGCGGAATGTTCGCGCCGTCGAAATTGCCTTCGATCGTGATGTCGAAATAGCGCTCGGCGATCGAGCCCAGCTCGGGACCAAGGACGGCCTCGGCCTGCTCGGGCGTCCAGATAAAAAACTTTCCCTCTTCGCCCTCGCTGTCCGCGTCCTGCGCGGCGTAAAAGCCGCCCTCGGGACTCGTCATCTCGCGCGAAACGTAATCGAAGATTTCGCGCGCGACGCCGAGAAACTCCGGCTCATTCAGCGCGCGGCCGGCGTCGAGGTACAGCCGCGCCAGCAGCGCGTTGTCGTAGAGCATTTTTTCGAAGTGCGGCACGAGCCATCGCTCGTCCACGCTGTAGCGATGGAATCCGCCGCCGATCTGGTCGTAGATTCCGCCGCGCGCCATCTTCGAAAGCGTGTGCCGAACCATCTCCGCCATTGCCTCGTCGCCGTCGGCGGCGTGCACGCGAAGAAACAGCGAGAACACGAACGTGTTGGGAAATTTCGGCGCCTGGCCCAGTCCGCCGTTGATGCTGTCGTAGTGCGCGGCGAGCGCGCGCGCCGATTCCGCCGCCAGTCCCGGCTTTAGGTCGCCGCCGGTGGGCACGTAGTTGGTGAGCGCGCCGAGCGCCTCGGTCAGCTTTTCGAGATTGTTGGTGACTTCCTTGGCGCCATCGCGATACGCGTGCGACACCGCCGTCAGGATGCGCGGAAATCCGGGCATCCCATGACGATCTTCGGGCGGGTAGTAGGTCCCGCCGAAAAATGGCCGCCCGTCCGGCGCCAGGAACATCGTCAGCGGCCATCCGCCGCGCCCCGTGATCAGCTGCACCGCATCCATGTAAATCTGATCGAGGTCGGGACGCTCCTCGCGATCGACTTTGATCGGGATGAAGTTCTCGTTGATCAACCGCGCGATCGCGTCGTTCTCGAACGACTCCCGCTCCATCACGTGGCACCAGTGACAGGCCGAGTAGCCAATCGACAGCATGATCGGCTTGTTCTCCGCCTTCGCGCGCGCAAGCGCGTCCGGACCCCACGCATACCAATCCACAGGATTGTACGCGTGCTGGCGCAGGTACGGACTTTGTTCGTTAATTAACCGGTTCGGCTTGCGGCCGGAATGACTTTCGGGATTGTTGGCCTGGCTCATGTATCTCGTTTCATCCTATCTGCCTCGCCGCGCGCTGTCATTCCGAGCGAGTCACCGTCTGGCAGAGTATCGCGCGCGCCAGTTACAATTCGCTGCTATGAACTCCGCTTCCGCATCGCCCGACTCCGCCGCATTGCAGCGCGCCGCCGGCAACGACAACGATTCGCGATTCCGCCTGCGCGCCGGATGCGTCCTCATTCTCGCCGCGATTCTCTTCTTCGCCCGCCTGGGTGCGCGAGCGCTGTGGTCCTCGGAATTCCGATGGGCCGAAATCGCGCGCGAGATGATGGTGACGCACAACTACTTCTGGCCGACGATCAACGGTCACGTCTATTACGACAAGCCGCTCGGCTCCTACTGGCTGGTAATTTTTTCGACACCGTTCACAGGCGGCCTCAACGAGGCGGCCACGCGCCTGCCCTGCGCGATAGCGGGCTTGCTGGCAGTGGCGATACTGATGCGGCTAGTGCGACGCCTCTACGACGCTCGCACGGGGGTGCTCGCCGGCGTCATCCTCGCGACCAGCTTCAGCTTCGTATTCTTTTCGCGCCACGCCAGTGCCGACGTCGAAACGCTCACCGGCGAACTAGCCGCAATCCTGCTCTTCAATCACAACGAAGAGCGCGGCGGCGGATTGTGGGTCGTCGGCCTATGGCTGATCATGGCGGCGACTTCGCTCACCAAAGGTCTGCTCGGATTCGCGCTGCCGCTATTGGTGATTGGAGTGTATTCATGCCTGCGCGACGGCTGGGCACAGTTCTTTCAAGAAATTTCCCGTGGCCCTCTCGTCGATCGGATACGATCGCTCGTCGAGCGCAATCGATGGTTCTTCAACTGGTACACGGTCGCCGGCATCGCGCTGGGCGCGATGGTTTACGGGCTGCCCTTCCAAATCTCGTCGCGCCTGATGGGCTCGGAAAAGGGCCTCCAGATGGTGTATCGCGAGAACCTGGTGCGGTTTTTCGACCCGTTCGACCATCGCGGACCTATCTACCTGTATGTCTACGTCATCTTCGGCCTGATGGCTCCGTGGTCAGCGCTGTTGCCCGCGGCCCTGGTAGAAACGCACAGGCTGCGTCATGCCGGCGCCGAGCCTGCTCGCGCAGATCGATTCGCGTTGGTTTATTTCTGGGCGACGTTCATATTTTTCACGCTCTCGGGATCGCGCCGCAGCTACTACATCCTGCCGATTCTGCCCGCGGCGGCGATCCTGGTCGCACGAACGCTCGCGTATCCCAGCGAAAGCGAATTACGCTCGATGATCGCCCGGCGTCTGCTGACTATCGGCTACGCGATCGTCGCGTTGGCCGCGGTCGTCAGCATCGTCCTGCTGATTCCGGCCCGGGCGATTCTTCCGCATCCCTACGATGCGCTCCCGGAACTGCCGGCAAAGTTCGCCTTCATCGTGATCTGGATCGTATCGATCGCCGCCGTCGCGTACACGATTCGCAAGTTCAAACCGTATCGCGTCGCGATTTCAGTGGGCGTCATCGCGTATCTCGCGATGACCTACATCTATATTTTCGCGCTGCCTGCGGCGGACGCTTATCGCGGTGAAAAGCCCTTCGGCTATGCGGTCCTGAACAAGATTGGCGGTTCGACTGACCGGCTCGTGCTGTTCAAGACTGCGGGGCCGCTGTTCTATCTCAATCCGCCGAAGCCAATCCCCGAGTTCGAAAAGAAGCGGGATTTGCAGGATGCGATCGCGAAAGGCGCCGCCAAATGGATGATCGTCCGACGGCGCGACATCCCCAAGCTCGACACCCCCACCACAATCGAGCTCAGCGAGGCGTCATATCCGTGGGAGACCGACTACAATTACCGAAACAAGGTTGTGCTGGTCCGGGTCGGCAGCGCGCCGTAGCAAGTGCGCGTCAGAGTCGCATCGGCATGACGACGTACGTGTACTGCTGATCCGACTCCGTCCTGATGACGCCCGGGCTAACGTCATCGCTGAGCCCGAGCTCCACGGTCGAATCGTTACCCGGCGGAATTACGCCCAGCGCGTCTTGCACGTATGCGGCATTGAAGCCGATCGCGAATTCTTCGCTCTTGAAATCGACGTCAAGCGACTCGCTTGCTTCACCCGTTTCCGGACTCGTCGATGAAACGGTCAGCGTCCCGGCCGATAGCGCGAATTTGACGCCGTGATAGCGTTCGCTCGAGAAAATTGCCGCACGCTTGATTGCCGCGAACAGCAAATCCCGCTTGACGGTAATCTTGTACCTCGACTGCTTGGGGATGACGCCGCGGTAATCGGGGAATTCGCCCTCGACCAACCGCATCGAGATTTCGGTGGTCCCGCGCTTGAGGTACGCGAGCTGACCTTCGAGGTTCAACCGCACTTCGGCGTCGCCGCCCTCATCGAGAATTTTGCGCAGTTCCGAGAGTCCCTTTCGCGGAATGATCGCTCCGGTCTCCATCCTGAATCCCGGTATTTCGCGCTCGATCATCGCCAGCCGATGGCCGTCCGTTGCGACCATTCGCGCCGATCCCGGAGCGTTGGATTCAACGAACACGCCGCTCAGGTTGTAGCGGGCTTCATCCGGACTGACGGCGAAAATCGTCTTGTCGATCATCCCGGCCAGCACCGCGGCTGGAATCGCCAATTCAGCCCTCAGTTGTTTCTTTGCCGGCGCGGCGTCCTTGGCAACGCTCTGACTTGGCATGGCAGGGAAGCTGCGCGGGTCCAGGCCCATCATTTTGAACTTCGCCCGGCCGCACTTCAGCTCGACCCAATCGCTGTCGAGCGAGGTCAGCGCGACTTCATCGCCTTCGGTCTCGCGCACGATTTCGAAAAGCTTGCGCGCGTTGAGCGTGAGGCTTTTTTCCTTGCCGGAACACGCGACCTGCGTGCGGATTCCGACTTCGAGGTCGGTTGCGCTCAAAGTCAGCGCATTTCCGTTGGGTTCGATCAGGACATGGCCGAGTATCGGAACCGTCGTCCGCCGTTCCACGATGCCCTGCATCAGTCCCAAACCGCTAAGCAACGAAGCGCGCTCGATGGAAAGTCCCATGAATTGTTAGCCCGTCTCCTATTCCTAGATCTTAGATCTTTAAAAAAGAATAGCAGTAATAGTAGTAGTTGTGGATTTGTTGATTGATCGCGCAAGCGCCCGAAAATGAAAGCCAATCCATCGTTGAAAAGCTGTCAGCGGAAAAGCGGCTGACCGACAGGGCCGGCCTGGTGCGCACCGGCCCTGTCGATATCGATAGCCTTATGCCCACCTCCTCCACAGCCTCCTCCACATCGATTCACGCGGCATTGGCGCGAATCGATTTAAGCTCGCGCTCGATTTTCTCGATCGAGAGCCGAAATGCCGGATCGCTGGTGACGCGCCGCATGATCAGGTTGTGTGCGTGAATCACCGTCGAATGGTCACGCCCAAAATGCTCGCCGATCGTCGGAAACGAGCTGTCGGTCAGCCTGCGGCACAGATACATCGCTACTTGACGGCAAAACGCGATGTGCTGGGTGCGCTTTTTCGACTTCAAATCCGCCAGGCGGATATGGAAAAAATCCGCAACCGTCTTCTGGATCGATTCGACGTCGGGCTTGGCGTCAGGACTTCGAATCAGATCCTGCAGCGCCTGCCGCGCGAAGTCCACGGTGATTGCCGATTGGTTGAGCGAGGCCAGCGCCGCCAGCCGCGTCAGGCATCCCTCAAGCTCGCGCACGTTCGACGAGACACTCTGCGCGATATACATCGCGACTTCCGGCGCCATCCGCAGATTATCGAGGACCGCTTTTTTCTGCACGATCGCCACGCGCGTCTCGAGGTCGGGCGGGGCGATATCGGCGATCAATCCCGACTCGAACCGATTGCGCAGCCGGTCCTCAAGCCCGGGGATATCGCGTGGAATTTTGTCCGAAGTCAGAATGATCTGATGCCGCTCGGCGTGAAGCGCGTTGAAAGTATGGAAGAATTCCTCCTGGGTGCGCTCGCGGCCGGCCAGGAACTGCACGTCGTCGAGGATCAACGTATCGACGCGGCGAAATTTCTCGCGAAACTCGTCCATCTTGTCGCGGCGCAGCGAATTGATCATCTCGTTCATGAAAATTTCGGCCGGCATGAACAGAACTTTCCTCGGCCGATCGCCGCTGGCCCAGATATGGTGCCCGATTGCGGTCACCAGGTGAGTCTTGCCCAGGCCCACCCCGCCATAAATGAAAAGCGGGTTGTATTTGTCGCCCGGCTGGTTGGCGACCGCCTGCGCCGCTGCATGCGCGAACTGATTGGCCGATCCGACCACGAACTCCGCGAAACTGTAGCGCGGGTTCAGGCACGGATGCCGATCTCCACGCGGCGCGGCTGCCGCCGTCGCACGATTCGCCGCGGACGCCTTGCCGTTACCATTTCCATTGCCATTTGTATGACCGTTGGCATGACCATTGGCATGGCCATTGGCTGGGCGCTGCTGCGGCGTCGCTACGGCAGTATTTTCGCCGAGAGTCAGCCGCACCTCCATTTCCTCGCCTGCCTCCGCCGACAGCGCTGCCCGCATCAGGCTCAGGTAACGTTCGTTGACCCAATCGCGAAAAAACCGATTGGGCGCCTCGATTGTGACGGTCGATCCTTGATGAGCGACAAAATTGAGAGGTCCGATCCAAGTCTCATAGCCGACCTGACCCAACTCAACGCGGATGCGGTCAGCGGCCCTTTGCCACAAACCATTCATATCGTTTCCCCCGGCGAAAAACGGACCGCCCACCGCGATCCGGAACTAGCGCGCAGCATCAAATGCCACGCGAATTACGCACAAGCTTATCCACATCTGTGGATAAGCATAATTTCCCTCGTTGCAGCCGACAATTTGACGGCGCACGACACCGGACTATCAACTTGTCCGGGTTACGATCGGTTCTGTTCGGCTTAAAAATCTGACCGAGGATGCGAGCGATATACACGCGCTTCAAAGTCATATCCAACGCGCCGCGAGTGAACCCTTGAGCGGAAAATGGTTCTTTAAAATAAGAAGTGTGCGGCTAAGGGAACGTGATAAACTTATTTCACGATGAGGACAAGCGCGGGAAAATTTTTGGCGCTATGCGCGCGGATCGAAAAGGAAATTTTGCGCGCGAGCGATCGCGCGCCGCGCGCACGAAATTTCGCGGCGATCCTACGATCGCACGAATCCGCTCTGGAAGCCATCGCGCGCGATCGCAATTTTTCGCGGCGCGGAGCAATTCGGTCTTGTTCTGACGCGTGCAATCGAATTTTTTTTCGCGATCGTGAAAATTTTTTTTGATCGCTCCGGATCCTCAGGAGAATTGCGATGACATCCCGCAAAAAATCAGATGAACTCTTCAATCGCGCCAGTGTTAAGATTCCTGGTGCGGTGAATTCTCCCGTTCGCGCGTGGAAGGCCGTCGGCGCGAAGCCAATTTTTATCGAAAGTGGCAGCGGCGCCACTTTGATTGACGCCGACGGCAACAGTTTTCTCGACTACGTATGCTCCTACGGCCCCGCGATCCTCGGACATGCCCATCCGCGCGTCACCCAAGCCATCGCCGAGCAGGCGCGGCTCGGTCTGGGCTTCGGCGCGCCGACGCGCCTGGAGGTCGAGATCGCGGAATTGATCTCATCGGCGATCAAATGCGCACAAAAAGTCCGGCTCGTCAGTTCGGGAACGGAAGCCGGCCTCACCGCCCTCAGGATCGCACGCGCGGCGACCGGGCGTCCGAACATAATAAAGTTTGACGGATGCTATCACGGGCATAGCGACTCGATGTTGGTGCGCGCCGGTTCAGGCGGGATGACTTTCGGTCAACCCGACAGCGCCGGCGTTCCATCGGCGCTTGCCGCGATGACGATGGTTGCGCGATATAACTCGATTGAGACAGTTGAAGGATTATTCCGCGCCGCGCCTGACAAAATCGCCGCGGTAATCGTCGAGCCCGTCGCCGCCAACATGGGCGTCGTAACTCCCGACCCCGGCTCGCTGAAAGCTCTCGCCGAAATCGCGCACCACAACGGCGCTCTTCTGATCTGTGACGAGGTTATATCCGGGTTCAGACTCTGCTTCGGATCGGTTGCTGAAAGCATGGGCATCGCGCCCGACCTCATCATGCTGGGGAAAATAATTGGCGGCGGGATGCCGGTGGGGGCAGTCGCCGGCCCGGCTGAGATCATGGACTTGCTCGCACCGATTGGTCCGGTCTATCAGGCGGGAACCTTGTCGGGAAATCCGCTTTCGGTTCGCGCCGGGCTCGAAACGCTTAATATTCTAAAGGAAACCAATCCGTACGCCGCGCTCGACGCCGCCGGCGCGCGCCTCGAAGCCGGACTTCGCGATGGATTGAAAGAACTGAGAACAAATGGCGAATCGGGATGCGTCAATCGCGCAGGATCGTTGCTGACGATGTTCATCGGTCCAGAGCGTGTACGCGACGCCGACGAGGCTCGCGCGTGCGATTCCGGCAAGTTCGCGAAGTTCTTCCACGGGATGCTGGATCGCGGGATAAATATACCGCCGTCGCAGTTCGAGGCCATGTTCATCTCGATGGCGCATACCAATGCCGACATCGACCGCACGATTGCCGCCGCTCACGAATCTGTCGGCGATCTCGCGCGAGGGGAATCTTAAGACCGGGATGGCGCTAAGCACCGGTAAGATGATGCGGTTCGCCGCGATCGGCTTCGAGTTCGCGTGGCCGATGATCGCGGGTGCAATTATCGGGCATTACCTTGATCTTTACTTTCGCACTGACCCCTGGCTGACGCTCGTGATGTTCCTGCTCGGAGTCTTCATCGGCTTCTACCGGCTGATTCAGGAACTCGCTCTCTTTCAGCGCGAGAACGAGGAGTCTTGATTCCATGTTCTCGTGGTCAATACCGACGATTTCGTCGATCCAGCGCACCAACGTCATCCTCGTCGTGGTCAGCGCCGCGATTCTCGCTTTGTTCGCCTCGATGTCGGTGGCAGTGGGATGCATTCTGGGGGGAGCAGTCGTGATCGCGAATTTATGGATCTTGTCGGCGCTCGGCGGTCTGCTGCTAGCTGCGTCCGGCGCCGGAATTTCCGGCGTGGCCGCCAGGTTAGGCGCGCTTGCGCTTCCGCTGAAGCTGCTGATCGTCGTCGGTCTCGTCTATCTTGTTTTCACCCGCGCGCGAGTTGACGGGATGGGCTTTGGCTTCGGCGTCTTGACTCAGATGGCGGCTATCATTATTGAAACCGGGCGGGCTTCGGTTCGCGGCGCCGCCTGAATCGGCGGCGGCGGAGAAATCTCATTGCAAAAGTCGGTAAATTTCCTCGAACTGATCGGCGGCGGCAGGATCCCCGAGGTGCTGATCGGCACCTGGATCGTGATGGGCATCCTCATGGTCTTTGGATTTATCGCACGAGCCTCGATTGCCGGCGCGGCCGACCCTCTAATGCCTGACGAAGGGATCAGCATCCGCTCGGTCTCCGAGGCGATCGTCGAGTGGCTCGACGGCTTCGTGAGTGAAGTCACCGAGATGCACGGGTCGCGCGCGATGGTCCCGTTCTTCGGATGCATCTTCATGTTCATCCTGTTTGCGAACTTCTTCGGTTTGATCCCGGGGATGGAGCCTCCTACCGCCGACTCCGACCTGACCTTCGCGCTCGGCATCGTCTGCTTCGGCTATTACATCTATCAGGGCTTCGCCTCGAAGGGCGTCTGGTATCTGAGAAGTTTTCTCGGCCCGTATCTGCCGTTGGCGGTGCTGATGATGCCGATCGAGCTGGCCGATAATCTGTTCCGTCCTTTTTCGCTCGGCATTCGTCTTTACGCCAACATGTTTGCCGACCATACCGTGCTCAGCATTTTCACCGGGCTGACGCGGCTCGTCGTACCGCTTGCATTCTATGCGCTCGGCTCGATCGTATGCGTGATCCAGGCGGTCATCTTCGTGGTTCTTTCGATGAGTTACGTGCGACTCGCTGCGAGTCACGATCATTAGCAAAAGATTTTTCGTGCCGGGGATTCCGCCCGGAATTTGTGGTGGTAGAGGAAGAGATGCGGCCGGCTGCGGCACCCAGGGCGCGCGAAAAAGAAGGAGGATCGACAAAATGTTACGACGGATTGGAACTGTAATGACGATGGCCGGGATGGCCATCCTCGCATCGCCGCTGCTTGCGATGGCGCAGGAGGCGGCAGGCGCCGCAGGGTCGGCCGCGGCGCTTCGCGGCGGCTTGATCGCGCTCGCCGCGAACATCGGCATCGGTATCGCGGCGTTCGGCAGCGCGCTTGCCCAGGGCAGGATGGCGGCCTCCGCGATGGAGTCTATAGGGCGCAACCCGAACAGCGCCGGCGCGATCTTCACGCCGATGATCATCGGGCTGGCGTTCATCGAAGCGCTGACTCTGTACGCGCTCGTGATCGCATTCTTCCTGCAGGCGAAGATCTAGCGATTACGGACTCGGACAATGTCGTAATGACAGCGGGGCCCGACCGGGCCCCGTTTCTTTTTCCTATTCGCTGCTAACTGCGGCGCTTGGCGCCCTGCAAAATGTCGAACGGCGCGCGGCTTTTTTCCCGCTTCAACAACACGTACGTCGCACCCGCCCCGCCATCTGCGGGCCGCGCGCTCGTGAATGCCAACACGTGCCCGCCAATCGCGCCATGGGACAGCCATCCTGCCGACGCGTGCTTGAGGACAGAATGCCCGCCGGGCGATCGCAGTCCGCGTCCATGCACGACCAGCACAGTCCGCAGCCCCTTGCGAACCGAGGCAATGATGAACTCCTTGAGCGCTTCCTTGGCGGCGCCCTGGATCATGCCGTGCATATCGAAATGCGCCTGCACGGCGAACTCGCCACGGCGAAGCTGCGACACCAGTCGCGGGTCCAGTCCGACGCGGTATCCCTCGAGGTATTCGTCCGACTCGGTGATATCGAAGGGCGCCAGTCCCGATACCAGGTCCGACAATTGCGCGATTACCTCCGCGTCCTCATCGACGATCGTGTGAGTCACTGGCGGTTCGAGCGGTATCCGCGACCTGCGATTGCCTTTGCTATTGAGCGGGCGCACGCCCTCGAGCGCGCGGCGGAGGAAAGACTCGTCGTCGAGTAGTTCCGCCACGGGGTGCGCGGGTTTTTTGACGACCGGCGCCGCCGGCGCCGCGGCCTTGGGCTTGATTGGCGGGGGCGAAGGCGACACCTCTCGCTCGGCGAGCATTTTCTTCAGGTCTTTGAATGGCGACGAAAAGACCCGCTCGGGCGCCGGCGTCGCCTTTGGTTCGCCGTCTCGCTCGTCATCCTGTTCGTCATCTTGGCGGCCATGCTTTCGCTTTTTTGCCATCGGAGGGGGTCGCAGGTTCCGGATACGTGCACGACTAGACAGACTACGCCGCAGACGCGATGCGGTTCAAACCGCGGACGCGAGCGGCAACCGAAAAAGCGATCGGACAGGAAAATCATCTGCGCGAATGATGCGCGTTCGGCGTGCTTCCACTAGACTTGCCGAGATGCCGCGAACCACTTCGAAGTTGCCTGATGCGAGGGCCCTCATATGCGTCGTGTCATTGTAGCCGCCGCCGCAATTGTCGGAGCTGTCGTGATTTTCGCCGGCGCGATCCTCTTCTTAGCCGCGACCAACCTGAACTCGATCATCGCCGAGCGCCGCCAGCCCATCCTGGACAAGGTCAGCACCGCGCTTGGCCGCAATGTTCACATCGACGACATCAAAGTGAGCTTCGGCTGGGGAATCCTCGCCGACGTGACCGGGGTCCAGGTGGCAGACGACCCCGACATCTCGAAAAAGCCCTTCATCGAGGCGAGCAACGTTTACACCCGGCTGGAGCTGATACCGCTGCTGGCCCGCCGGATCGAAGTCACCGAAGTCGTGCTCGACAAGCCGGTGATCCGAATCGTTCAGACGCGCGACGGCACTCTCAACGTCTCCACGCTCGGCAGGAAAAAAATCGCCACCGGAGAGCAGTCGGGCGAAGGCAAGCGCAAGAAAGGCAGGGGCATGATCGGAGGCTCGCCGATGGCCGAATCGGGCCGGGCGATTGCGACGCTGGGCTCGCTGTTCGTGCAGAATTTCACGGTCAATGACGGCACTTTGGAATTTGAGACGGAGGGTGCGCCGCAAGCCGCCACCGTCAACACGATCGACCTCAAGGTCCGCGATTTCGGCTTTCAGGCGCCCTTCACCGTCGCGCTCACCTTCGCCGCGCTCGCCGACCAGGATAACTTCGATCTTTCCGCGACGATTGGGCCCTTAATCAACAACGGCGCCATCGACATCGATGCGATTCCGCTGTCGGGCACGGCCAAGTTCGGTCCGGTTCTCCTTACGCAGCTCGAAACGATCCCGATGCTCGCGAAAGCCATCCCGCCGAAGCTTTCGATTTCCGGCCCGTTCAGCTTCGGCGCCGCGGCCGACGGCACTGTTCAATCGATCAAATTCAACGTCTCGAGCGATTTGAGCGCGCCCGCAATCGCCTTCGGCGACACGTTTAACAAGCCTGCCGACATCCCGCTCAAGATATCCGCCGAAGGTGCGCGGACCGGCTCTGCCGTGGGCGTGACGCTCGCCAACGTCACTCTCGGCGACCTCGAAGCGAAGGCGGCCAACATTAAAGTCGGCGGCGCCGCGAGCGCGGCCCACATCGATACCAACAACTTCGATATCGCTTCGATCGCGAAGATGATCCCGGCGCTCGGCAAATACAGCCTCGAGGGCAAGACCGAGATTCATACCGACGCGGCGCTTGAGGGCGGCAAGGCGTCGGCGGACGGCACGGTCGCGCTGGCAGATGTCGGATTGTCCATCCCCGATCAGAAAGCGCCGCCGCTGAGCCATCTCAGCGGTAACATCAAGCTCACGGGCACCAGCGCCGACGTTGGCCCGCTGACGTTCAACCTGGGCGCGTCTCAGGCAGCGTTGAAGTCGCATGTCGATCAGTTTCAGCCATTGGTCATGAGCTATGAACTGAATGCGGCCTCGGTTCATCTGGCCGATCTCGCGCCCTCGCGGCCGCCCGACGAAGTGATCAACCAGCTTTTTGCCAAGGGCGATGCCTCGATTGTTCCGGTGACGGGTCCGGTCGTCGATTCTGAAATCACGTCACCGTCGGGTAACCTCGCCAACGTCCCATACCAGAACCTGGATCTGTCGCTGTCGCTGGCGGGCAAACTCGCCCGCGTGACCCTGCTCAAGGTAAAGGCATTTTCGGGCGAAATCGCCGCGACGGGAGACACGCGGCTCGAGCCGGCGGCGCCGATGACGGCGGCGATCAGTTTTTCCAATCTCAATCTTCAGCAGGCACTCGACGCCCAAAAGTCCAAGGCCGCCGGGACTGTTCGCGGGTCGCTCGCTGGAAACATCAACGTCACCGGAAAGACCGGCAGCTTCGATGAGATGAAGCCGACGCTTAAGGGTAGCGGCAAGCTGACGCTGACCAACGGCAAACTGGTCGGCGTCAATATCGGCGGTCAGGCGCTCAAGAAAGTGCAGAAACTGCCTGCTATCGGCAATCTGGTTCCGGATGCGGTCGTCAAGAACCATCCCGAGCTGTTCAGCGACCCCGACACCGACATCCAGCTTGCGAGTCTGAGCTTCGTGCTCGCCGGTCCGCGAATTACGTCGCACGACATCAAGGTGCAAACGGTGGATTACAATCTGCTCGGCGACGGATGGTTCGACATGGACAAGAATATCGACCTGGCGGCGCGAATCGTGCTGTCGCCGCAATTCAGCAAGGAGCTGATCGAGCAGAAGAAGGCGGTCGCGTTCATCGCGAATCAGGACGGACAAATCGACGTCCCGCTGCAAATCGTCGGGCAATTGCCCAAGCCGAAGGTGCTGCCCGACGTGACGGAACTTGCGCAGACCGCAGCAACTCACGCGGTCCAGACGGAGGGTCAGAAGTACCTCGGTAAAATTTTTGGCAAGAAGGGACTTCCGGGAGGATT
>CALAOW010000101.1 GCA_937889395.1 uncultured Pseudomonadota bacterium
GCGCGCCAGGCAATCCCGCGTTCCGAGTCGATCCCTTCAAAGTAGCCGACCAGCAACAACCGGAAGTACCGACCGGGCGCGAGGCTCGGCCGTCCCATGACCGGCGCGTAGAACTTGGTGCACTTGCCTTCGACAAACCGATCGAAGTCGTCGGCGTCCAGCAGCGCATTCAGCCGCGTGTAGAACGGATGCCCCGGCGACTTTGGCAGCTCCGCGGTCGCGACCCACAACGACGCTTGCTCACTCTGTCGGGTTCCCATTGCCATGCGCGACAGTTTAGTACAGCCAATCCATTCTGGCGATCCATCGAATCGTCACCGACTTTCACCACGGGCTGTTAGTGTCTGTGCGGCCCAACGGACTAACGGAGGGTTGACGCTGCTGGTCGTGAACAAGAGCGCGAGCAACGCACTCAACGCGAACATCACTATCAGCGGCGCGACGCCGGGCAGCACCGGCACCTTGTATTCCTACGGCATCCCGCAAGACAACGCGGCAGAGATGGGCGTCGGCTCAGCCGATATCGCGACCAGTCCCGTGACGGGGCTGTCGACAACGTTTTCGCACAGCTTTCCGGCCTACTCGGCCAACGTAATCGCATTCGGCGGCAGCGGAGGACCTTCGCCGACGCCTACTGCGACGCCAACAACCTCAGCGACGGCCACTCAGACCGCGACTGCGACCCGGACGGCCACGCCAACGAAGACGGCGACGGCAACGAAGACGGCCACACCAACCGCGACGCCGACGCCCGTGGCATCAGTGCCGGCATCGCTTGCATTCGGGAACGAACCGGTCGGCGACACCATCACCAAGAATGTGACGGTCAAGAACACCGGCCACGCGCCCCTGGTCATCTCGGACGCGACACCGTCCGACTCTGAATATGCCTTAAGCGTTACTGGGACGTGCGGTGCGATTCCCGTGACGGTCGCGCCCCAGACGTCGTGCACGCTTGGGGTCGCATTCACGCCGAATGCGGTGGGCGCGCATGGCGCAACGCTGACGGTCAACGACAACACCGCCAGCAGCCCGCAGCACGTGACGCTCAGCGGCACCGGCATTGTGGATCTGACAACTTCGCAGACCAGCCTGGTGTTCGCGAGCGTGAAGTTCGGCGTTAAGAGCGCGAAGTCCTTCAGCGTGACGAATCATCAGACCCAGCCGGTGACGCTTAGCGAAAGCTTCAGTGGGACCAACGCCGCCGACTTCTCGATTACGGGCGGCACCTGCACCACGACTCTGGCCGCCCAGACGGCTTGCACGATAATCGTGACATTCACGCCGGGGGCGCTGGGAACGGAATCGGCGACGCTGTCGGTCTCTGACAGTCCCGATCCGCTCGGTCCCTACACGGTTGCGCTCAGCACCGGGGCGACGATCCCGGCGACGGTCACCCCGACCGCGCTTGCGTATGGCATCCTGACATCGAAGATAACATCGAAGACGAAGAACGTGACGGTCACCAACTTGTCGAAATTTTCGCTGCCGATAAGCGAGCGCTTCGGCGGGACGAACCAGAGCGACTTCACAGTGACCGGAGGAACCTGCAGTTCGACGGCGACGCCTAACTCGAGTTGCACGATAGCGGTGAGATTTACGCCCACTGGCGGCGGATCGGCGGAGAGCGCCAGCATGGCGGTGACCGTCGGCAGCGATCCGAGCAGCCCGTATAACATCAGCCTCTCGGGGACCGGCCCCTGAGCGGCTCAGAAGCGCTTCGAGATGCGGCAGCGCGTCCTCGAGGCTGGCATGTTTTTCGATCACGTCGAGGAAAGGATCAAGCCAGGGCGCGGGTGAATTCGTCCAGCAGATCGCGCCAATGCTCGGTACCGACCGAGATGCGGACCAGCGCGTCGGTGATTCCCGCCGCCGACAATTCCTCGGGCGACAGCTCGCTGTGGGTGGTCGTCTTTGGATGGCATACGAGAGTTTCGACGCCGCCCAGGCTGACGGCGTTCTTGGCGATCTTCAAACGGCGCAGGAATTCGAAGGCGCCGGTCTTTCCGCCTTCAACCTCGAGCGACAGGAGCGAACCCGGGTAGTCGGTTTGCGCGTCGCGAATCTTTATCTGGTCGGTGTCGGTGAACAGGGAAGGATAGATGAGGCGTTTGACGCGTGGATGCTTGGCCAACTGCTCGGCGATTCGCTGAGCGTTCTTGCTTTGCCGATTCATCCGCAGCGCGACGGTCGAGAGGCGCGAATCGAGCATCCAGCATTCGTCGGCCTGCAGGATGTTGCCCAGCAGCGCGCGGACTCCGGTCAGGGTCTCGATCAATTCAGGATCCGTCGCGAGCACCGCGCCGGCCAGCAAGTCGCTGAATCCGCCGAGGAACTTTGTCGCCGAGTAAATCGCGAGGTCTGCGCCGTGAACCAGCGGATGCTGAAAGGTCGGACCAAGCAGAGTGTTGTCGATGGCGAGCAAGGGGCGCTTGGGATTTCGGCGGACTGCGGCGGCCGCTTGCGCGATATCGGTCATCACGAGAGTGGGATTGGCGGGAGTCTCGATCAGAACGAGGCTGAGGTTGTCCGTCTGTTCAATCGCCTCCGTCAGCGCCCTGGTATTACCCGCGGGCACCCCGCGCGCGTCGAAACCGAGCGGTTCGATTATATGGTGGATCAAGTGTTGGCTTCCGCCATAGAGAGGCTGCGTGTAGATGAGCGAACCGCCCCGTTCCATGAACGCAAGCATCACGGTGAAGATCGCGGCCATGCCGGAATTGAAGACGGCCGCGCAGTCGGCGCCGCGCTCGAGAGGCACGAGTTGTTGCTCGAGGATTTCGGCGTTGGGATGGTTCAGGCGCGCATAGATCAGGTCGGGACGATCGTCGCCGAGCGGATGGATTTTTCCGAGCACAATTCCAAACGCACGCTCAGCCGCCTCCGGACTTGGGAATACGAACGTTGAACTGCGATACACCGGCGGTCTGGCCGAGCCGACCGACAACTTTGGGTCGAAGCCCCTGGTCAGCACCGCAGTCTCCGGCCGCACGCGATAGGAAATCTTGCGCATAGGTATTTACTCCAGACCAATCCGCGTGTCAGCGATTCTCGCCGCACTCAGCACAGCGAGGATTATTTCTTATCAACTAGCTGCGGTCCGCGACACCGGATTCGACCACGGGCGTGGGGGTGCCCTCGCGGAGAGCTTCGACGACCTGGCCGAGATGGGCACGGACGGCGTCGGCCGGCACCTCACCCGCCGCAAGCCGGCGCGCAGGTCCAAGGCGCATCAGGTGAAAAACGAATATCGCGAACGCCAGCCCCGCGGTCACCACGACCAGCGAAGTTATCGCGCCGGGATCGGTGCGGAGCGAGCTGACGCGACGCAGCACATAGATGACCGAAAGCATCGAGACTCCAATCGACACCGCAGCCACGGTGAGCACGTCGCGCACCGGCTGCGAAGCGCCCCTGGCGAGGTAGCGCTTCAACTCGCCGACGGAGAAGTAGTCGAGGAACCAGCCGACATCCCCGTCGTGGCCGGCTTTCGGCGCCGAGACCATCAGACCGGTCATCGGATCGAGTGCTGCTTTGCCGCGTTGGTGACGCTCGATGCCCTCGAGGATCGTGTTGTGGATCGCCTGCGTGATCGGGAACCTGCGGGCGATCAGGAATGAAAGCATGCCGCAAACCGCCGGGCCCAGCGCGAAGATCGCCCGAATTGCGAAGACGACCCGAGGCGCCTGCACGGCGTTGGGTATGTAGCCGAGCGAGGCTAGAACCGCGATGGGAATGGCAGCGCTCGGAATCGCGACGAATTTGGGGAGCATCGACCAGAACGCGGTATACTGCGCCTCGCGCCGCTTGCCGGTGTAGAGCTCGTCGTAGTCGATTACGTCGGCCTGCATCGAGTGCGTCAGGAACAAGCCGGCGCCGAGTCCGGTACCGGCCCAGCTAATCAGCACCAGCAGCAACCAGGTGTCGCCGGGCCCGAGCAGGAACATCGCGCCGCCGCCGGTGACGCTCATAAAAAAGCTGGCAAGATACGCGTTGAGCTTTCCGACTCTGCGCGCAACCGCAACCCACATCGGCAGCGAGATAAATGCGAATGCAAAATAACCCAGCAGCAGCATCGAGAGCCAGAAAGTCGGATTGCGCGGCCGGATCACGTAGGCGTTGAAGAACGGCATCATCGTGGCCGGAATCGCGCCGCTGATACTCGCCACGACGTAGCTGCCGAGCAGAATCCCAAACGGGCGGTTGCGCAACGCTCGCCTGACGCCGGGCACGAGCGGATTCGATTCGCGGGCGACGAAATCGGGGCGCTCCTTCACGGTCAGCACCAGCAAGCCGTAGAGCGCACCGAGCATGACGCCGAAGAAGATTCCGAGCCGGAAGAACACCTGCCGGTCGGTCATGTGGAACGCTTGCATCATGACGCCGGGGGCCGCTGCAGCCACGATCGTTCCGAGGATCGAGAAAGACTCGCGCCACGCGAACAGGCTCGAGCGCTCGTGATAATTCTGCGTGAGTTCCGGGCCGAGCGCGTAGTGCGGCAGAACACAGATGGTGTGAAATACGAAGTAGAGAATGAACGTCACGCCGAACCAAATCGCCGCGCGGCCGCCGGTGAACGACTCCGGCGGATTCAGCAGGGCGAAAAAAGCCACCCCGCAAAGAGGAGCGCCGAGCAGCATGTAGGGCCTGCGCCGGCCAAGGCGCGTGTGCGTGTGATCGGAGATCCAGCCCATCAGAGGATCGCACAGAGCGTCGAGCGAACGCGCGATCGCGATCGCCATCGCCAGGTATCCCAGCGGCACCAGCACCACGTCGGCATAGAACTTCGGCATGTGGATGAAGATCGGGATGATCATAGCGGCGCCCGCGAAACTGGGGGCGCCGTAGAGAAGCTTGATCCTCAGAGGCAATGGCTCGGAGCTGTGCGCGGCAGTGGCAGCTTCACCGCCGATTTTCGCTCCCGCTGAATCCATCAAAACCTCCGGACTTATCCGCACGCTTCGGAAAGTGATGTTAGATTACTTGCCTACTCAAGGGGAATGACGAAAATTCTGGTCAGACTGCATTGCCCGCGCACCATCCGCTCGACCACGCCCACTGGAAATTGTAGCCGCCCAGCCATCCCGTTACGTCCACCGCTTCGCCGATCGCGTATAGGCCGGGGACGGCGCGAGCCTCCATGGTCTTCGAAGACAGCGCGGCGGTGTCAATTCCGGATACTGTCACCTCGGCTTTGGCCCATCCCTCGGAACCTGTTGGCTCGAGCTGCCATCGTCTCAGCCGATCCGCCAGTTCGGAAAGGCTGCGATCCGGAATATTCGCGATCGGGAGGTTGTACGCCGCGCCACCGGCAAGAGCATGCGCCAGGCGAGTCGGAATCACTTCGGCCAGCACGGTTTTTAGTTCGGCCTTGGGCCGCGTGCGCTTTCGGTCCGCGAGGAAGCTTTCGATATCCAATGAAGGCGCAAGGTTGAGCGACAGCGTATCGCCTTCCCGCCAGTACGACGAAATCTGCAAAATCGCAGGACCTGACAGACCGCGATGCGTGAATAAAATGTTTTCGCGAAAACTGTCGCGGCCACATGAGGCCACCGCGTCGATCGAAACGCCGGCAAGGGTTCGGCAAAGTTCGAGCGTCTCGCCCGCTACTTTCAACGGCACCAGGCCGGGGCGCGGCTCGATGACCGCCAGATCGAAGCGCCGCGCCATCTCGTAAGCGAAGCCGGTCGCGCCCATCTTTGGAATTGAGAGGCCGCCGGTCGCGAGCACCAAAGCCGGCGCGATGAACCCGCCTTTGTTGGTCTCGATGCGAAAGCGATCGGCGCGGGTTATTTCGGTGACGCTGTGTCCGGTGCGCAAATCGACGCCGGCGGCCGCGCACTCCGCCAGCAGCATCGCGAGGATCTCGCGCGCCGATCCGTCGCAGAACAGTTGGCCGAGGGTCTTCTCGTGATAGGGAATGCGATGGCGTTCGACGAGCGCGATAAAATCGTGCTGCGTGTAACGGCTAAGCGCGGACTTGCAGAAATGCGGATTGGCGGAAAGAAAGCGCTCCGGCGCTATTTCGAGATTGGTGAAATTGCAGCGGCCGCCGCCCGAGATAAGAATCTTGGCGCCTGGCCGATCGTTATGTTCCAGCAGCAGCACGCGCCGCCCGCGATCCCCGGCCGCCGTGGCGCACATCAGCCCGGCCGCTCCGGCGCCCACGATCACAACGTCAAACGATTCCATCGCCGCGGTCATTAGGCGCGTCGCGACGCGGCCGCGCAAGCCGCCGGCATGATGCCAAACCGCACGAGATTCGCTACAACGATTCACATAACGATCGAAGCCCGGTGAAGGGAAAAATGGATCTTCAACTCAAGGGAAAAACGGCGCTGATTCTTGGCGGCAGCAAGGGACTCGGACGCGGCGTGGCTGACGCGCTCGCGGCCGAGGGCGTTGCGGTCGCGCTGATTGCACGCGGCCAGGAAGCGCTGGATCGCGCGGTCTCCGAAATCACGTCGCGCGGCGCCAAGGCGATCGGATTTGCGGCGGACCTCGCGAATTGGCCGAGCATCGAGGACGCTGCCAACGCGGCGCGCAAACAGCTCGGCTCCATCGACATCCTGCTCAACAATTCCGGCGGCCCGCCGCCGTCCGGCGTGGTCGGCGTGTCAGTCAAAGTCTGGGACGAGCAGTTCAATGCGATGGTGCTGCCGCTGTTTCGAATAACGGATTTGTTGCTTGGGGACATGCGCGCGCGAAAGTGGGGCCGAATCCTGAACGTGGCCTCGATGAGCGTGGTCGAGCCAATCGCTACGATCGGAGTGTCGAATACGCTGCGCAGCGCGATCGTCGGCTGGGCCAAGACGCTGGCGACGGAGACGGCGCACGACGGAATTACAGTCAACACTCTTCTGCCGGGCCCGATTGCGACCGATCGTACGGTACAGCTCAGCCGCGCGGCTGCGCAGCGCCAGAACATTTCCGTCGAGGAAGCAATGCAACGAAACGCGCAGTCGATTCCGGTCGGACGGCTCGGCACGCCCGCAGAATTCGGGGTGGTCGCGGCGTTCCTTGCGAGTCCGCTGGCGGCCTACGTGACCGGTTCTTTGATTAGAGTCGACGGCGGCGCTATTCGATCGGTTTGAGGATGCGCGCAGAGGTGCGGACATGAGCGATGCGATCCCGCTGAATTCCAAAATCCGGTTTGGCGCGATTACGACGGTGTCCGATCGCGAGCACGCGTTGAAGACCGTCCGCTCGCTGTCGGAGTGGGGTTACGACAGTATCTGGACGGGCGATCACGTTGCGTTCACGGGACCGATGGACGATCCGCTGACCCAGTTGACGTACTTGTCAGCGCTGAATCCGAGCCTGATTTTCGGCACCAGCATTTACCTGCTGCCGCTGCGTCATCCCGCGACGGTCGCGAAGATGGTCGCGACGGTGGACCGCCTCATGGGCGCGGGACATTTCATTTTCGGCGTCGGCGTCGGCGGTGAATTTCCGCCCGAGTACGAGGCGTGCGGCGTCCCGCTCAAACAACGCGGCGGGCGCGCGAACGAAGGAATCGAAATAATCAAGCGGCTGTGGACCGGCGAACCGGTCGAGTATCGCGGAAAGTACTTCAACTTCGGAAAAATCACGATGCTGCCGAAACCCCGCACTCCCGGCGGACCTCCCGTATGGATCGGAGGACGAGCCGAAGGCGCGCTCAGGCGTGCGGCGCGGCTGGGCGACGGATGGATGCCATACGTAGTCACGCCCAAGCGGGTCGGCGAGGGACTCGAGTTCATCGCGCGCGAGGCGGGAAAGGCCGGGCGCAAGTTCGCGAGCTTCGGCACGGCGATTCATTTGTTCGTGACGCTTGGGCCAAGCTACGAAGATGCGCTCGACGTCGCGGCAGAGTATCTGAGCAAGCGCTACGCGATGGACTTCCGCGAAGCCGCCAAGCGATACGGCGCCATAGGCAGGCCGGCAGATGTCGCGGCGCGAATCGATGAGTTCGTCAAGGCGGGAATCCGCGATGTCAACGTGGACATCGTGTCCTCTCCGGCCGAGCGCGACGCGCAGCACGAGCAGTTCGCCAGGGAAGTGATCCCCATCCTGCGGCGCTGAAGGATCGTCGAGCGTCGCGGGGAAATAGAAAGACTGTGCACCCCGCGCGGCTATCGGCAGGTCAGGTTATCTTGGTGGTTACCGCGGGCACGCTAAGGTGCGGATGGGCCAGCTGAATCGGCGAGTTTCGGGAGCGGCGCGATTATAGTTCAACGTATCCAACCGGCTCGGTTGCGGCGTAGAATAGGCTTCAGCGTAGAGCAGCGGCTGAAGCTCGGCAATGTCGGAGTGGATGGTAGTGGCGGAAATCGAAAAGCAAACAGAGCAACCCTACGGTGAAAGTGAGGATCTCTTCGCGCTGCTATCGGTTGCCGCACCGGTTTGCGCACTGATCATCACTACCGGCGCTTTGTATCTGGGCAGACCGGTCCTGCTTCCGCTGGCGATTGCACTGATTCTGAGCGTGGTCTTCAGTCCCGTCGCAACCCGCCTCGAGCGCTACTTCGGGCGCCTCATAAGCGCCGCACTAGTAGTACTAGTGGTAATCGCTGCTATTTCGGCAATTGGATATTTTCTGACTATTGAACTGACTACTGTTGCCGACCAGGTCGCTGGATACTCGGACAATATCGGAAACAAATTGGCGGCGCTTGAAAAAACCGCGCCCCCATGGCTCCAGCATATCAAGGATGCGGTTTCCGACGTTCAGCGTCGCATGGCAAGCACCAATCCTGCCCTCCGCCAGCCGCGTGAAGTGATGGCTGTCCCGGTTCCCGCCTCCCTCAGCGACAGCCTGAAGCCGGTTGTTCCGATCGTCAATGGCGTGGTCCAGACGCTGCTCATCATCATGCTGCTGTTTTTTCTACTTTACAGCCGAAAGGATTTGCGCGATCGATTTGTCCGGCTCGCGGCACGAGGGAGAATTCCGATCGCAGCGCAAGCGATAGAAACCGCGGGTTACACCGTCGGCCGTTACCTATTGCTTTTTTCGTTGATCAATCTCGGGTACGGCATCGCCGTCGGAACCGTAGCCTGGTTTCTCGGGCTGCCGAGCGCCCCGCTGTGGGGTCTGGTCGCATTCCTGTTGCGGTTCATTCCATATGTCGGCGCGATCAGCTCGGCGCTTCTTCCGGCGCTGGTCGCGTTTGCGTTATTTCCCGGATGGAGCAAAGCGCTCGAGATACTTTGCGCCTTTGTGATTATCGACCAGGTTGCGGCGCAGCTTGCGGAACCATTTATCATCGGCCACGGAATTGACGTCTCTCCCGTGGCGTTGCTGATATCCGCGATGTACTGGTCGTGGCTGTGGGGAATACCCGGGCTGCTGCTTGCGACGCCCTTGACCGCTTGTCTCAAGGTTGCGGGCGACTACATTCCTCCGCTGGGGTTTCTCTCGATTCTGCTCGGCGCGGACCGTGTTCTCGACGACTACCACGACTTCTACCGCTTGCTGCTTGAACTCAACCCGTCAGGAGCGAGAGATGTTGCGATCCGCTATTGCGACAAGAATGGCCTGGACCGAACCTTTGACGAGGTGATTCAGCCGGCGCTGCTACTGATGGGCGAGGAGCGCGCGGAAGGCCATATCAGTGACGAGAACCAGGGGCTCATCATCGATACAACGCATCAACTGATTGCTGAACTTGGAAACAGGTTCATCAATTCGCGCATTTCTCCGAGCGTGCGGGTACTGGGCGTGTTGGCGCCCGGCGAGCTGCACTTTCTGGGTTTGATGATGTTGCTAGAGCTGCTGCGCAAAGAGGGCGTGGTCGCAACCTTTACCGGCGAGAATAAATCACCGGACGAGATCTGCGATCTGGTCAAACGGTTCACGCCGGACTTCGTCTTCATCTCATGCATAACCGCCGACTGTTTGCCGGCCACGCTGGAACTGGTGGCGGCTTTACGATCCATTTCGTCTCGCGTGACGATCATTGCAGGCGGGGAGGCAGCGTTACACCACTCGACCGAGCTCATAAATGCGGGATGTTCCCAGATCTGCGCCAACCCCAGCGAGGCCCGCCGCGCGATCCGGAGCTTCATTCTCCAGCGCGCGAAGTCCCGGGTTCCCGGCGCAGCGCGCTTGCTGCGAGGCTATGCACGCGAGAACAACTGGCTCTCGCGCAATTGACAAAGCACAATGATCTAGAAGCCTGGAGAAGGGATATCTTCGGCAATCCGCTCGGGCGGAGGCGGGAAGCATGGCAGCGTGCTCGTCACCACGTAATCGTAGTAGTTCCCGCTCCATGTAAACGTTCCGGTCGGTTTGCCAAAATTCGAAGCCATCGCAGTAAACCGATCGCCGGCGGCCACTGAGATGAATTGCGAGGGCGCATACGCCAGAAAGTTGCTCGCCGTCTCGGGGACCACTGCGCCCAGCGGCGGCGAGAAATTCATCTGAAGAAAATTAACCGCCGGCCGCCAACCATCTGCCGCCGTTTCATTGTCCGCCATCGGTATCCATTGCCGCTCGTCGAGCGAATCGCCAAGCCGCAGTTCACGATACTCGGGCGCCCCGGCAGCACTCCTTCGCAACTCGATCACGCCCGGAACTTCGGCTTCGAGCTGGTCACATCTGTCGGCGCTATCCATTACACTTTTACGCGCCTTTTCTTCCATCTCTGCACGATCGGCCCCCGGATGCGTAGTCGCGCTCACGCTCGAGGCAATACCCGCGGTCAGCCCGACGGCAGAAGCGCCGACATCCTCCGCGACGTCAATGGCGATGGGCGTGAGTTGAGCCGCTAACATCCAGCATCCGCTGACCCCAACGGCGACCGCGGTCACGAGTATCGCTACGAGCGATGCGCAGAATTGTCGCTTCAGGCGATCGATAAAACCCCCGGCCCGGGGCGTCGGCGCACCAATGAACGTCTCAAGCAAGGACGCCGCCCTCCGATCGCGGTTAGCCTAGCAGAAATCGCGAAACATAAATGCCGGGGATGAAGCTTGGCGTAGATTGATCTCGTAGATACCGGGTCGCCGGTAATTACGCGAATCGCGCGCCCGCTATGATCCGATTTTCGAGAAAAAGAACGGCCGGGCTACGAGTGAGGACCGCGGTGGGGAGCCTACGGTTCAAGTAGCCCGGCCTTTGCTCGGGACAGACGCTGTTTGTCTCGGGGGAGGAGATTGTCAGCGTAACAGGAGGAGAAGCAAACATCGTGCCTTGAAAAAACCTAGCAAATTCAAGCATCGGCGTGAGATTTTTTTCTCTTTTTGCGACTCGGAACATCCGAAAGTCTCGAATTCGACCACTTTTCCGGCCAAAACTGCGAGTTTTGCAAGTTGCGACCTCACCGCTGGATGCGACCCCAAAATTCGCATCTCACGTATGCATCCGGCGGATTGCGCCAGGAAGAATCCGCCGAGCGCAGTGCTGACCATGCGGCGATGCAGATGAGACACCGCGCGCGACAGAATGCGCTCGACAAGTCCGCACTCGGAATTCAAGCTGCCGCCATCCACAGGATCGTGTGCCGCGCGCGCCGTTGCACGAATAGATTGGCGAACAAAACCGATATGCGAACGGTCATCGGTTGAGAGCCGATCGTCGGTGTGTTACTTCCTAAGGGCTCGGGGCGTAGCGCAGCTTGGTAGCGCACCTGCCTTGGGAGCAGGGGGTCGGCCGTTCAAATCGGCTCGCCCCGATCGCGCCAGTAGCTCAGGTGGAAAGAGCAACGGCCTTCTAAGCCGTGGGTCAGGGGTTCGAATCCCTTCTGGCGCGCCACGGAGGCGAATTCTGAATCGGCGGCACGATGCGCCGGGCGGATTGAAACAGACCGAGGGTGGTGAGTGTAGCTCAGTTGGCAGAGCATCGGATTGTGGCTCCGGCGGTCGAGGGTTCAAATCCCTTCACTCACCCCAAACATCCTGCTAGGTAAACGTGCTTCGACGGTGGGCCGTTAGCTCAGTTGGTAGAGCAGCTGACTCTTAATCAGCGGGTCTGGAGTTCGAGTCTCCAACGGCCCACCAAAGAACACCCGAGCGCGCTGACTGGCCGTGTGGCCCAGCGTCGGGGCGACACGTCTCGGCTTCCGGGAAATCGGCCCGAAAATTACGCGCACCTCGGGTAGCGGATGGTGGCGGATAAAGTGGGGGATTTTCGCGCTTGGTTCAGGCCAAGTCAGGCCAAGATTAGCCGCGTGATCGCGGGATAGATAAATGACATCAGGGGATTTGTAATCCTCTGCGTGGCGGGAAAGCGGGGCGATTCAGCGACGATGGCGCGCTTGACGGCGACGCGCCAACTGCGGAAACTGACGGCCTGCGCAACGCGTTGCGCTTAAATGCTAGCCGACGACCAATGCTATGCCCTGCGGGATCCGGCCGTTCGAGCCCGTCGCAGACGCGCGCTGACCAAGCGTCACGTCGCGCCGCTCAAACGATTCGCCGCCCGACTTCGGCGAAAACTCCCCGGTGCGGTTCCTGATTTCGACCCGTTCGACGGTGGAATATTTGCGCGCGCCCTGTTCGTAGCTGAGCGGCCCGGTCCGAAAGCACGAGAGACAGGCTTCATCTCGCGCGAGAACCCCGATCAAACGGCGCGCAACTCCGGCGCGCTGCTTGACGCCGCAGGCATACCGCGCTCCGACACGGTGCGGTGGAACATCCTGCCCTGGTACGATTCGCGGCGGGCGAAGATCAGCGCAAGTGATCTGTCGTGCGGCGCGGGCTACCTGTTAGAACTGATCGCTCTGCTGCCGCACCTTCGCGTGATCGTGTTTGTTGGCAGACGAGCGCAGCAAGCCGCTCGGATGGTTATGATTCCGGCTGGCGTCAAGGTGGTCAATTGTCCGCATCCATCGCCGCTCAACTTGAACGCCGATCGCAGACAGCGGCCCGCGATTCGCAAGGAGCTGAAGGCGGTAGCGGCGATTCTGCGCGAATAGATCCGTATCCGATACTTATGCCTACGCCGCCGCAGCGTCGTCGTCACGGTGCCGCTTGCCGAGGAGCTGGCGTTTCGCGGATATCTGCTCCGCAAGCTGGTCAGTGCGGATTTCGCTCGCGTCGATTTTCGGCACTTCATGTTGCTCTCGTTTGTGGTGTCTTCAACGCTGTTCGGGCTGTTGCACCAGCAATGGCTCGCTGGAGTGATCGCCGGAATGCTGTTCGCCCTGGCGATGTATCGGCGCGGTGCACTCTTCGATGCGATCATCGCGCATGCGACCGCCAATGCGATGCTGGCGGCATATGTCCTGACGACGCACCGCTGGTCGCTATGGAATTGATGGCTTCAGCGGGAGGTTTTTG
This sequence comes from uncultured Pseudomonadota bacterium, assembly GCA_937889395.1. Classification (GTDB taxonomy): domain Bacteria; phylum Desulfobacterota; class Binatia; order Binatales; family Binataceae; genus Binatus. The sequence continues at coordinate 13,261 of CALAOW010000101.1, forward strand.
CGCTTGGTTCAGGCCAAGTCAGGCCAAGATTAGCCGCGCGATCGCGGGATGAATGACATCAGGGGATTTGTAATCCTCTGCGTGGTGAGAATGCGGCGCGTCGAGCGGCAGGTTCTCATACTTGGTGCCGGGAATGAGCTGGTTCAGGTTGTTCACGTAGGCTTGATGGTGGTTGCCGTAATGGTATTCGAGGGTCTCGGCGGAGATGTGCGGGCTCAGCGCGTCCTTGGCGAATGGCA
>CALAOW010000102.1 GCA_937889395.1 uncultured Pseudomonadota bacterium
CGCTGCTCGGAATCGAGCGATCCTGAAAGAACAGGATTCCCGCCAGTGGCCCCGATACCGGCGCGCTGAAATTCGAGGTCGAACCTCCACTCAGCGTAATTGCCTTGTAACCGCCGGTTCCAGTGGTGTTGTAAAACGTTACTGCCGAGCCGTTCATCACCGCATTGCCGCTTGCAGTGAGCCCGCCACCGGCGAGTACGTAAGTCCCCGCGTTGAAATGCACGAACCCATTGCTGATCTTGATGCCGCCGCAATAGGTGCCGGGATAAAGCTGGTAGTAACTGCTGCTGGTTCCGCCGTTGCTCAGCGAAAGCGAATTGTAACCGCACGAGCCGACGCTGGGCGCCTGTACGTAGGCGAGCGGATCGGCGGCCGCAATCACCCCGGTCTTCGGCGTCGGCGTAAAGCTCGAGCTGCCGCTGCCGCTGTAACCGCCCACGACGCCGATGGTCGGCGCAGTGATTATGGCGTTTCCGCTGAGCACCAGAGCATTCGAGGCGCTCGAGTCCACCAGCACACCGCACCCGCTCTGTATGCTCGCACTGCCGCTGACCGTCAACGCGCCCGAGGCCGTCGGATCCACCACGTAAATGCAGTTCGGCCCGGTGCCCTTATACGCGACCGCGCGCGCCGACACGCTGATCGACCTGACTCCGAGCACGCGCAGAAAATAAGTCGGCTCGGGCATGGTGACGATCGCCTCGACGTACGCCGCGTTTGACGTATTCGGTCCCATGCTCGGAGGATTGTTGATAGCCACGGTGATGCCGGTATGGCCGTTGGTGTATCCGTTGGTCGCCGCGTCCGCTTGGCCCGCCGCGACCTGGTCGCTGTAACTCAGTTCCTCCGCGCCGGCCATCGCCGCACTGTCCGCCGCCGTCTGCATCATGTTCCTTTGGTGTTGCATGAAGCCGAAGTCGGCGACGACGGCAATCATGCCCACGATCACCACCAGCGCGACGCAGATCAGCACCATGACCTGGCCACGCGCGCTCGCCGCCATAGTCATCACGTTGTTCGTATCCCGACGCACTGCCTTGCGATCCGCCGCTGGAACCTTGCTTGCCATAATCGCTCCCCTCCGGCGTACAAAGCACCGCCCGTGCCATCGGATTAGTCTTCCGATCGCTACGACATACGCGCCACTATGTCCCAAGCTGACTGCGGACTGTCCGGTTATGACTCTAAGGAAGGAAGGCCGACCGCTCAGCGGTCGCTAGCTGAGGCTGCAGACGCGGAGACGGGCATCCTGGAATTTGGACCCTTGTATGTGTGAGGGCGTGGGCAAAGGGATCTCGCCGACCCGCGCCGCCTCACACGATCCGCTTCTGCCCGTGCTTGAATCCGCCCTGTTCGCCAATCGCCTCATTACCACGCTCAGGCTCTATCCGTTCGCGCTCGCGTTGGGGGTCGCGTTCAGGCTCGCGCCGCCGTCCCCGCGGCGGTCCCTCTCCGCGCGGCTCGCGACGACCGCTCTCGGTGGGCAATATCTCGATCGATCGCAACAATCCTTCACCGGCCGAGCGCGTCGTGATCATCGGATCTTCCTTGAGCGCCAGATGCACCACGCGTCGATCGCGCGCCGGCATCGGATCGAGGCGCAGCGGCTTGTGCTCGCGCTTGGCCTTCTCACCCATCGACAGCGCCATCTGATGCAATTGCTGGCGGCGTCGCGCGCGATACGATTCAGTCTCCAGTGAAATCGGCGCCGCATCCTTGATTCGCCGCGCCAGGATCCGATTCACGATGTACTCGAGCGCGTCGAGGGTCTGTCCATGCCGCCCGATGAGGATTCCCGAACCGTCGCCCTTGATTTCGATCTCGACCGTCTCCGCGTCCACTTCTATCTGCCGCACTTCGGTCCGCTCGCCCATCATCTCGAGGATCTGCTTGAGGATTACCGTCGCCTCACGGCGCTGCTCCTCGACATCCGCGCTTTTGCGCCCCGCCGCGCCGCCGTTTTCGATGCGGTCGTTGTCACCGGCGTTCGCCACCGGCGCGGACGCCGCCGGATTCGCGCTCCGCGCGGCTGGCTCGCTGGCGTCGTTGCGGCCGCGCGGTTGATTCTCGCGCCCGCGCGCCCGCCTGTCCGGCGCGTCTTCCTTGCGCGCTGGCGGCAATGGCAACGCTTGCGCAACTTGGGGGACTTGCGGGTTCGATCCCGCATCCCCGCCGCCGCCGCCCGCAGCACCCGCGCTCTTGCGCGTCACTCGCACCCGCGCCTGCCGCGCGCCCAGTCCGAGCACGCCCGCGCGCGGTGTGGCGAGCACTTCGATTGCAACCTCGTCTTCGCGCGCGCCGAGCTGCTCGAGGGCTTCCCTGGTCGCCTCTTCTACCGAGGCGGCCGCTACTTCTATCGAGTCGACTTTGCTCATGTGGCCGGGGCGTATTGTTGGAATTCGCGGTTGAGGAAATACTGCTGGATAACTCCCAGCAGATTCGACGAAAAATAGTACAACGCCAGTCCCGCCGGAAAGTTTATCAGCATGATAGTGAAAATCAGCGGCGTCAGCATCATCATCTTCTGCTGACTCGGATCCGGCGACGTCGGCGTCATGTATTGCTGGAGGAAACTGGTCAGGCCCATCAGCAGCACCAGCACCGGCAGCCCGTGACAATGTACCATCGGCAACTGCGGCAGGCCCGGTATATGCAAGCAGTCGGGCGTCGACAAATCATTGATCCAGCCGACAAACGGCGCGTGACGCAGCTCGACCGAGTTCAGCAGCGCCTCGTACAGCCCGATGAAAATCGGCAACTGCAGCGCCATCGGTGCGCACCCGCCCAGCGGGTTGACGTGGTTGCGCTTGTAGAGATCCACCATCTCCTTCTGCAACTGCTCGTTGTTGTCCTTGTACTTCTCGCGCAGCCGCGTCATCTGCGGCTGCAGGCGCTGCATCTTCATCATCGAGCGCTGGCTTTTGATCGATATCGGCAGGAACGCAATCCGGATCGACACCGTCAACAAAATGATATCGACCCCGTAGTTGGGCGCGATGTAGTGAAATAGCTTCAGCGTGCGCAGAAAAATCAGCGCCAGGATTCCCGCCCAGCCGAAATCGATCGACTTGCGCAGCGTCGGATTTACCGCTTCCAGAGCCTCCAGCAGCTTCGGTCCCATGTAGATTTCGCTGTGGATTCGCGCCGCGCCGTCGAACAGGATGCGCGCGATCGCCTCCTCACCCGCGTACGCCATCGTAAGCATGCCGGTCGTCGGCGCCGTCGGCAAAAATACCGCCAGAAAGTACCGATCGCCGAAGCCCGCGTACGTGATCGCGCCCGCCACCGGCGGCACTCCCGTCTTGAGCTTCTTTTCGTTCTCCGTGTAAACCTTGTCCCCAACGTCGGCCTGCAGTTCCGGGATATCGTAGTACCCCTGATGCGCCGTTAGGGGCTGGCTCATCGAGACCCCCAGTTGATTCAGCGGTGGACCGCCAGACTCGGCCACGTCCATCGAAAACACGTAGCTGCTCGCCCGGAATGTGAAAGTCTTGGTGATAGTAGTGCCGTCTGCCGTCTTGGCCACAAAGGTCGCCGTCGCGTCCGCTCCCGCCGCCGGCTTGATTTGCGCGGGCGCGGTCGTCGCGTAGCTCAAATCGCGGTCGTCGAAGACCTGCCCGCCACGGGTCATCACCGCGCCGAGCGGCAGATGCCCTCCCGGCGGGGTCTGCACCATCTCGTAGGAAGGACTGTCCTTGGCCGCGTCCTGCCGGTAACGCCGCAGGGCAAAACTCTTGAGCCGCGCGCCGTGAGTCGTGAACACCGCAACGTAAAAATCGGAATCCACCTCGACGGTTTTTTCGGCCGTGACCGCCGCCGCCGGCGCCATCGCGACCGACTGCTGCCCGCTTTGGACCGCGCCGGTGGCGACTGCACCAGGAGCCGCAACCGCGCTGGCGACTGCGCCCGCACCGGTGGCGATCGCGGGCGATGTCCCCTGCCCGTTGCCGAGCGCCTGCCCCTGCGCAGCCTTGGCCGCTTTCGCCTGTTCGGCGGCCTGCTGCTGCTGTTCAGTAGGCGGCGGAAAAAATCGCTTCAGCACCAGCTCCTGGTAGGCGACTACCAGTACTATCGACAAAACTACCGCGACCAGAACTCGGCTCGAATCCAATTAACTAATCCCTATTCAAACTTCTGACCGGCCGTCAGGCCGCATCTTTTCATAACCTTGGGTGCAGAGCCTGTCCTGAGCCTGCCGAAGGAGGTCACCCCTGCCGGCGGCACGGGATCGTACCCATGCCCGCCCATCGGATTGCATCGCGCGATTCGCCAAATCGCCATGACACCGCCCCGAATCGTCCCGTATTGGGCAATCGCGTCGCGCGCGTACGCCGAGCAACTCGGCTCGAAGCGGCACGCCGGCCCGTTGAGCGCATGGATTACCGGTGAGATCGCCGCACGATAAATCGCGACCGCACCGATCGCCACGAGTCGTGGCGACAACGACACCTTTAATCGATCTGCTGTATCTGCACGCGGCATCAGTTGCGCCCAGCGAAAGCGCCTTTGGCTGCCATTCGTCCGCTCAGGTTGCGCGCCGCCATGGTAAGTTCATTGTTGATCGCCGGCGACGCGAGCGTGGCCGCGCCGGCGCGCGCGATTACGACTATCGACGTGCCCGCGGGAAGATTATCGCGAATTACCCGTCTGAAAATCTCGCGGACGCGTCGCTTCACCCGGTTTCGCGCCACCGCGATACCGACCCGGCGCGACACCGTCACGCCCAGCCGCGAGCGCGCCGGCTCGTCATCCGGATTATCCGCCAGATTACCCGCATAGACCACGAAGTGGGGGCTCTGGAATCGCGCGCCGATCCGCTGGAGGCGGATGAATTCCGCGCTTCGATGCAGCCGGTCTGCCGCCGCGAAGCTCAATGGTGCGCGCACGGAGGTTAGCCCGGCTGCTTGGGCGGTATCGAGATTGCCAGGCGTGTGCGGCCTTTCGCGCGGCGGCGCTTGAGTATCTTGCGTCCGCCCGGCGTGGCCATCCGCGCCAGGAATCCATGGGTTCGTTTGCGTCGGCGGTTGTGAGGCTGGTAGGTCCTTTTCATTGCTCGTGGCTCGCGGCCAAAAAAACCTTCACTCGGCTTTGTATTCAGACCGATTCGATCTGTTGCAGGTCGTGGGTCTTTCGTTCCGGCTCGAGTTTTTTGGATGGATTACTGTTTCGATCGACCCCGAACACGCAATCGAACCATACCGCGCGCCTTTGAGCAAGC
>CALAOW010000103.1 GCA_937889395.1 uncultured Pseudomonadota bacterium
GCCAAACCCGCGCGACAAACCTCACACTACTGCGGGGCCGCTTGAGTGGCAACCATCAAAGGACGGGCGAATTGCCGCACTCTCGAGGTGTCGTCTGCGCGCGGCCCCCTCCAGACCTGTGCCTGCTAAAAGCTCCTCAAGCGGCGAAAAGTCTAGACTTATTGCTGCTTTTGGAGTTTTTAATAGGCACAGGCGTAATTCGGTGGTCCTCAATTCAATCTTCGGCTGGTTCTCCAGCGATCTCGCGATCGATCTCGGCACCGCTAACACGCTCATTTACGTCAAGGGCGAAGGCATCGTCTGCAACGAGCCCTCGGTGGTGGCGGTGCAAAAAAACTCGCGACGAGTGTTGGCGATCGGTTCCGAGGCGAAAAAGATGCTCGGGCGCACGCCCGGGTCGATCGTCGCGATTCGGCCGCTTAGGGACGGCAAGATCGCCGACTTCGAGATCACCGAGAACATGCTCCGCTACTTCATCCGGAAGATTCACCCGGGCAAGACCCTGGTGCGTCCGCGCCCGCGAATCGTCATCGGCGTGCCCGGCGGGATCACCGCGGTCGAAAAGCGCGCGGTGCGCGAGTCGGCGGAGTCGGCGGGCGCGCGCGAAGTCTATCTGATCGAGGAGCCGATGGCGGCCGCGATCGGCGCAGGCCTTCCGATTACCGAGCCCACTGGCAACATGATCGTCGATATCGGCGGCGGCACCACCGAGGTCGCGGTTATCTCGCTCGCCGGAGTCGTCTTCTCGCGTTCGGTGCGGGTCGCCGGCGACAAGATGGACGAGGCGATCATCCAGCACATCAAGCGCAAGTACAACTTGCTCATCGGCGAGCGCACTGCGGAACTGATCAAGATAACTATCGGATCGGCTTACCCGGGCAACGAGATCCAGACCATGGAGATCAAGGGACGCGACCTGGTCGCCGGGGTGCCCAAGATTATCGAAATCACCGATGAAGAGATCCGCGAAGCGTTGATGGAACCGATTCGCCAGGTGGTTGAATCGGTGCGCATCGCGCTCGAGCGGACGCCGCCCGAACTCGCCTCCGACATCGTTGACAAGGGAATCGTGCTGGCCGGTGGAGGCGCGCTGCTGCGCAACCTCGACGTTTTGCTGCGCGAGGAGACCGGTCTGCCGGTGACGCTCGCCGACGATCCGCTGACGGCGGTCGTGATGGGCGCGGGCACGGTGCTGGACGAACTGTCGCGGCTGCGCGACGTGACCGTTGACTGATTTTTTCGGGCGGATACCTGCTGACAGCCGAGTGTCGGCGTTGAATTCTCTGATTCAGGGACTGGTTGGCGGAGTCCGTCTCGGCAACAATGCACGGCTACGTGCTGATGCTGAATTTGGCGAAGCGCCGATGATCCGAGCTTACGCAGATGTCCTCGATCCCGAAGGGCGTAATGTTGCGTTCGATTCAGCTTGAAATCCGCGGGAGTGGCTTCGAAGCCCCACCGTATCGAGCGTTACTTGCTTTCGAACGATCCGGGTTGGCTCATCCTGTTGAAGAAGTCAGAGCTCTCAGGCTTGACGCTAGTGATCAAGAGAAGATTCTGGCACTAAACGCTAACGGGACGGCCTTAGCTCGGAATGAATTTCCAGTAGCGCTGGATCACGGACGCACTCGGTGATCGTTTTCCATTCTCCAAATAGCAGATATACGCAGCGCTGATCTTGAGACGAACTTGCAGCCGATCTCCGGATCGGCTGAGGATTGAAACTCGATGCCCCCCGCGAGACAGCCCAGCGTGAGCATCGTTGCAGCCGATCTCCGGATCGGCTGAGGATTGAAACACGTCCCAATTGACGTTGCGCATCGTCATCGCCCGTTGCAGCCGATCTCCGGATCGGCTGAGGATTGAAACAAGGACCTCTCGACATTGACGGATACCGAAGGCAAGTGCATCTCGCGTGCGAGCACCTGCATTTCGGAATCGCTGAGTCCGCGCGCGTCGGTAAAGACCGCAAGGCCGTTACCCTCGAGCGCCCGTGAGGTGAAAACGTCAACCGTGACGAAGGGAAAACGTCGCATCGCGCAAACTCTATCGGCGCGCCATGTGCGATGCCACTGCGGGTCGCGATCGTCCGAACGAAGCGAGGCGGCATTCGGCCTCACCTCGAAGCGCCCGATTTTGGTTGAGAACCTTGACGACCGACGCGACGGTCTGGTGCGGCGTGACGGTCACGACGTCATAACGTTTGAGCTTCAGGACCGACGAATCCTTTGTTCCAATGTTTCGACCTCCTGGCTTTAGATCCGAGGCCCTTGCAAATCCTCAACCCTACACTTCAAACCACGGAACCCGCGCGACTCGCAGAACTGTGAGTTTGCGAAAACGCTTCTGGTGCCTCGATCTAGTCCTCGAGCTTCTGCCAAGGGCTTCTGCTCGCTTACAATTTAGTCACCCCTAGCTGAGCCAGTGGCGGTACGCCTCGATCCAATCCGCACCCTCGGGCGGCGGGCTGGGGAGCGGAAGGTCGAGGATGGGAAGGCGCTGCCGATCGCGCCCACGTGAGCAGATGGCAACGATTTGGTCGGCCTTGTTCAGGTCGACGCCCTCGACGGTGACGGAGACTCCGAGGACCATCGTCTCGAAGGGAACTGCCAGCTTCTCCTCGATCATCGTGAACCAACCCGTAACCTGCTCCGATTCGTTGTAGCAGTCGACCGTCGCCTCCTCGATCATCGCCCTCAGGCGGGCCTTGTTGATGCGAGGCCGGCAGCTCGTGCCTCTCGTCTTGCGCCCCTGTGTTCGTGCCATCTCTCTCACGTAAGATCGGCGGGATCTTCGAGTGATCGAAGAACGTCCTGGTCGTACTCGATGACAACCTCGTCGTCGCTCTCGCCGTATCCCAGAGACGCTTCGCCCCTGGCGTAACCGATCGCCCGGTATCCGCGCAAGCGCTTCTCGAACATCCGGAGCAGCGTCGCGACGTCGCGGTCGACGTAGTCAAAGATGCGGACCTCACTCTTGCGGGGATGGAGGCCCTTCCGCTGCCCGGCGAACGCTATCCCCAGGCCATTGAAACCACCAATGAATCCGCGTGGATCAAGTTTTGAGAAGCCACAGGTATCGATACACCACCTCGGTTGGTGGGGCTCTGACTGGACGCGGCGGCAATCTAATCGTCATCGACGATCCGATCAAGCCCGAAGATGCGATGTCCAACGCCAGGCGGGATGCCGTCAACGAATGGTACGATCGCACGCTCTATTCGCGCCTGGATAGCAAGCGCGACGACGTGATCCTATTGATCATGCAGCGTCTGCACGTCGAAGATCTCGCCGGTTACGTGCTGGCGAAAGAGCCGTGGATCCATCTCAACCTGCCCGCGATTGCGGAAGTGGAGCACCGGATACCGATCGGCCCCAATCAGTTTCATTTCCGCCGAGTGGGAGACTTGCTAGACGAGGCGCGCGAATCCAAGGCGGATCTCGACCGTATCAAGGCCACCATCGGTAGCTTCAACTGGTACGCTCAGTATCAGCAGTGCCCGGTGCCGCTTGAAGGTGAGATTCTCAAGTGGGAGTGGTTTCCATTCTATGACGAGTTTCCTTCGCGACGGCCCGGGGATCTAATCATTCAGAGTTGGGATACGGCGTCCACCGCGGGAGAGCTCAGCGACTATTCCGTCTGTATGACCTTCCTCGTGCAGGGAAATGAATATTTCCTGCTCGACGTCCTGCGCGAGAAGCTGAATTATCCGGACTTGCGCCGCCGTATCATCAATCACGCACTTGAGTTCGGCGCCGATACGGTGATCATCGAAGATAAGGGATCGGGCACCTCGCTGATACAGGATTTGCACGGTGATAGCGGCGGCGCGCCTAAGCCAATCGCTTTCCAGCCGGACGGTGACAAGACTACGCGGATGGCCGCTCAGTCCGCCAAGATCGAAGGCAAGCAGGTGTTCCTGCCTCGACGGGCAGATTGGCTGGATGAATTGCGAGCCGAACTGATGCAGTTCCCATACGGGCGCTACGACGATCAGGTCGATAGCCTGTCACAGTTTCTGAATTGGATCTCGCAGAAATCGCGCTATTGGACGATCATAACGGAGCTCCGGATCTAGAACACGAACGAGGGGTACAGATGAATCCAACTGATGGTACCTGGATCGGCGACTGGGCTTGGAGCCTGCCGTTGATCATGCTGAACGTGGTCATTCACGTATGCGGCCTCGCTCTCATCGGAGAAAGAGTCGTCCGTGTTCTGAATCAGGCGGTGGATCGTCGCAACTTCATCCCCAAATTCGCCGTGGTCATGGGCGCTACATCCTTGCTGGTCACCATACTGCACGGAATCGAGGGAGGCATTTGGGCGGCCGCGTACCGGTTTCTAGGCGCCCTACCAGACAGCAGGAGCGCGATGCTTTACTCGCTCAGCGCGATGACGACCTACGGCCATGCGAACCTGTTTCTGAAAGCTCACTGGCAGTTAATGGGTGCTCTGGAGGCGCTAAACGGGATGCTGCTCTTCGGGCTAACCACGGCCTTCCTGTTCGCCATGATCCAGAGGGTCTGGCCGCTCGGTAGTAGAGAACGGCACCGAGAACCTTAGCGGTACAACATTCGCAACCCGGAATTCGCAAGAACTTTCTCCCGGAGAAGCGAGAGTCAGAAAAGAATCTGCCATTTTCACGCCGAACAATCGGTACCGGCAGTTCGAATCCACTTCGCTCCGCCACCCAGTCCCTCGGTTTTCGGACATCTCGGAGAATCGATCGAAATCCG
>CALAOW010000104.1 GCA_937889395.1 uncultured Pseudomonadota bacterium
TTTCGTTGTCGGCCGTCGCAGGCGGTGGAGCCTGCGACTCGATGTTCGCGGTTCCCTGCGGCGCCAGGCGCAAGCTCGGCTCGCGGTTAATCGCGTCGAGCACGCGGCGCGAAATTTCGTCGGTGATTTGCGGCGCGGAGTAAGTTTCGGCGGGATAGCGAATGACTATTTCCAGGCCCGCCTTGCTCAGGTGCAGGCGGCTCTGGGGCTTGGGCGTCTCGAGCACGATGTTGAGGTCGCGCTCCAGATGCCGATAGTCGCGCATCACGCGGTCGCGATAGCGTGCGAACACTTCATCGACAACCCCGAGCAGGCGTTTCTCGGCCAGCCGGTAGTCGATGTCGGGGGCGAGCGTGAGCCGCACCTCGTTCCATACGAAGCTGGTGCCGGGCGCCTGCTTGAAGAAGTTGCCCGACGGCTGGAACACGATCGCGTTGGAGAACACCGCCACCCGGCCGGTGGGCTCGCGATGCGTCCCGGTGCCGCCGAGCTCCATCAGCGAAAGTTTCACCAGCCCGATATCGATCACGTCGCCGGTCACGCCGCCGATTTGGACGCGGTCGCCGGCCTTGATTCCGAATCGCCCGATTAGAAAGAAGTAGCCGGCGATCGACAAAATCACATTCTGCAGCGCGATGGCGATACCGGCGGCGGCAAAGCCCACTATGGTGGCGGCCGATCCGATCTCATCGGAGAAATTGATCAGCACCACGACCAGGACGATCAGCCCGAGCACGAGACGGCGCGCCACCATCACTTGCCCGCGGCGGCGAATGTCGGTCACGTAGCGATTGGTGATCCATCGCCACGCCATCGCACCGAGAAAGATCAGCACGAAAGCGGCGCCCAGCCCGATCATGCGGATGACGAGGCTTCTGAATTCCTTGTTCCAGCGCTGTTCGATCGCGGCGTGCCACCTGCCGACATTGTTGGTGTAAATCCCCAGCAGCACGATCTGCTTGCTGAGCGGCAGCGCGGTCGCGCTGGCGAGCTTGTGCTCTTCGAGCAGGCTCTCGAATGATTTCTTGCGGTCTTTGAGTGTCGCGACGTCGGCGGCGCCGGTTCCCTGCGAGAGTGCGTTTCCGCGCGCGTTGAGGCCGGCGATCAAGCTGATGATCGACTGGCGGACACCGGCGGCGCGCGTGGCCAGCGCTTGCGCGAGCGCGCTGTTCTGATCGAGGGCGTCGAGCTTGTTGCTGAGCGCGATCAGTTCGGTGATGACGCCGAAAATCCCGGTGGGCTCGACTCTCGCCACGAAAGCGCCCTCGGCCGGGAGGGCAGGCGGCCGTTTGGCGTTGCTATCGGAAATCGAATGCTCGAGATCGTCTATTTGAGCGGCCAGTCCGCCGCTTTGATCGGGCGACGCACTGCCGCTTTCGAACTGCGCCAGGGCCTTGAGCGCCTCGACGCGCGCCTGGTTGAGATCGAGTTCGCTCTGCGATTCTTGAATTTCGGATGCGATCGTCGCGCGCTGGCGCGCCGGTGCCTTCGCCAGCCGCGCCTGCAAATCCTTGATGCGCGCGCGGATCGCGTCGCCGGCGGCGTCGAGCGTCTGGTAAGTTTGCGTGATGTTGCCCAGCCCGGCGCCGCCCGCGCCGGTGGCGACCGACGGTGAACCGGCGGCGGCGGCGTTCGGGTTGGTCTTGGCGATGAGCGCGGCTTGCGCGCGTGCGTACTCGAAAGCCAGCCGCAGGACTTCGCCGGCCACCTGGCGGTCATCGGCGAAAATAAGTGTTTCGTCAGGATCGCGCACCAGTTGCGCTTCGACGCCTAGATGTCCGTACCACTTGATCACGTCGCTCAGATACGAAATCACGGTCTGTGCGTCGGGAGGCGACGCGGCCGCCGATGCGTTGCGTGATGCGGGACTCGACGCGGATGCGGGTTGGGGCGCGGCGGTTACCTGGACGGTCGGCGGCGCCGATGCGGTTTGCGAGCCGGTCGCGGGCTTCGGACTCTGGGCGAATGCGGGCGCGGTAGTCGCGCCGGGAAATCCGGCAATCGCGATCGAAAGTGCGATCCCGATCACGCCTGCGATTCGAAGGCGCATGCCGGCTGATGGAATCGAAGTTTTACCACCGTGGGGACGCATCGCGATTAGTCCGGACCCGGAATGCGCACGCCCGCGCCGAGCCAAAAAGAACCCTACCACTGAGGAGAGAAGAAATCCTGACTCGGGTGCACGGGCTCGCCCCTGCTAGCCGACGGGGGCGGTGCCGCGCGCGGGCGCGAGATCTGCGTAGCGCGCGGGAGGCGTCCACGGCGTGCCGAGCGCGTCGAACTCGCGCATCAAGGCGTCGAGGTCCCGGACGTTGGCGGTCTTGCGGATCAAATCGCGGACCATCACGGGGCGCTCGTTCAGCCGCTGACGAAGCATCATGCGAATCCCGCGCTCTGCGAGATCGTTCACGACCTTGCGGCCGGAGATGGGCTTGCCGTCGAGCGTGAGCAGCGTGCGCGCCTGAATTTCCGAGAGCGCGGTGCGCAGATACTCGACGTGCGGCGATTCGTCGGAGCGGATATAGCGCACGAGGTTGGCGGCGTGATCGGGCGAGTCGGAAACTTCGGGATCGGAGAGGATTTCCTCGGCCCACGCGAACGTCGATGCGGCGAAGACTTCAATCGCGAGCACGTTCACCATGAAGCGAATCAATCGCTCGACCGGCTCGCCGAGCTCGGGGAAAAGTGCGGCAGGCTGTCCGGCGCCGCGCCGCGAGATGATGCTGGTGTAGATTTCGGGCGAGATAGCGGGATTGGAGAACGCCGCGTCGCGGGCCGCGTCCCACATCTGGCGATGGCCGCCCTCCTCGGTCCATCCCGCTTCGTCGCGCGCGTGCGCTTCGAACAGGCCGCCGGTGAGATGAGCGATCGCCGTGCCTGCGGTCTCCTCGCGGATGAAGGAGGCGAGAGGAGGCACGGGCAGCTCGCGAATCATCGCGCCGAAGCCCTCGACGATCGCGATTTCAGACAGCCATCGCACCATCGGCTTGCGCACGCCCGCGCGCAGGAGAAATTTCACCTGCGCAACGTTGGGCACCTGCGGCGAGACGGTGTCGGCGGGAATCTCAAAAAGCGCAGTCCCCGAAGTCGCAACGTGCTGCTCCTGCCACGCCTTGATAGCAGGCACGCGGAACGCAGTCCGCGGCGACCGGTAATGCCCGTCGGCGTCGAACCCGCCATGGCATTTCACGCCATTGACGATAAGCGGCTCGCGAGTCGCGACGTTGGCAAGAATTTCTTCTTTGGAGAAGTTCAGCTTCGATTCATGAGGCATGAAAAA
>CALAOW010000105.1 GCA_937889395.1 uncultured Pseudomonadota bacterium
ATCGTGTATTTGCCTGGACTGACGACCACCTCGAATCCACGCTCGGTCGCGGTCGCCGCGGTTATCGGTCCGATCGCCGCGGCTTTGACTCCCTTCCCCGAGGCGCCTATCAGGTCGCAGAAATTTGTGACTGTACTGGAACTGGTAAACGTCACGAGATCGATCGCCCCCGACGCGATCAGCTCGCGCATCCGCTCGATCTGCGCGCCCTTGGGCTTGACGGTTCGATAGGCGGGCGCGACTTCGACTTCTTTGGCGCCCTTGTCACGCAGAATTTCGGGCAACGCCTCGCGCGCGACTTCGGCCCGCGCAATCAGGAAGCGTTTGCCACGAATCCGCTTGATTCCAATCGCGGGAATAATTCGCTCCGCGCGATACTCGTCGGGAACCGCCGCGGCGCGTAACCCATAATCGGCAAGCCGCGCCGCGGTGGCCGGTCCGATCGCCGCAATCGAAGCACGCCCGAGCTCGCGAATATCGCGGCCGCGCGACTTCAGCCGTTCGATAAAGCTCTCGACTCCCGTCGCACTCGTGAAGATTATCCAGTCGAAGGAATCCGGCGCCGGTGACGAGAGACGCGAGATCGCCCGGTCCAGCGCCGCGTAGCTCCTGGGCGGTGCGGTTTCGATGGTCGGAAATTCCACCACCTCCGCGCCGAGCCGTCTGAGCGCCGTGGCGAACTGTGAGGCAGTCTCACGCGATCTGGTCACCACCACGGTGCGGCCGAACAGCGGCGTGCGCTCGACCCACTTGAGATGCTCGCGCAGGCCCGCGCATTCTCCGACCACGATAACAGCCGGCGCGCCGATTCCAGCGCGCGCGGATGCGTCGGCGAGCGTCGCGAGCGTCGCGCTGACTGTCTTCTGCGCGGCGGTCGTCGCCCATTGGACCGCAGCCGCCGGAGTTTCTGCGGGAAGTCCGGCCGCGCGGATTCGATCCAGCGTTGCGCGCATCCGCGCCGTCGCCATCAGGATAACGATCGTGCCGCGGCCCCGAGCCGCCGCGACCAGCTCGTCCCACGGAACCGTCGAGCGCGCGCCCTTGCTTTCGTCCTCATGGCCGGTGACGAACGCGACGAACGAACCGTGCTCGCGATGCGTCAGCGGAATACCGGCGAAGGCCGGGCCTGCAATCGCTGAGGTGACCCCCGGGATCACCTCGAAGCGCACGTTCGCGCGGGCCAGCGCCTCGGCCTCCTCGCCGCCGCGTCCAAAGATAAATGGATCGCCGCCCTTGAGCCGGATCACGACGCGGCCCATCCGCGCGCGCTCGATCAGCATCGCGTTCAATTCGGATTGCTTGATACTTTTTCCCGCGCCGCCCTTCTTGCCGGCGTAAATCAACTCGGCTTTGGGCGGCGCGAGCCGGATCAGTTCCGGACTCACCAGGCGGTCGTAAATCACGACGTCGGCGCGGCCGAGAGCGTCAGCGCCGCGAAGCGTGATCAGATCGGGGGCGCCGGGACCCGCACCAACGAGGAAGACTATCCCCCGATTCCGATGCTTGGCGCGCGCGCTCATTCAAGACCGAAGAATCGCGGCAGCGTCCCGCGCGAGCATTTTGTTCGCGAGCCGCATCCCGGAATTTTCGGCGGCGGACGGCGCAAGATCGGGCGCGAGCGGCTCTTCCATCGACTCCAACAGCTCTCGCGCGCCGTCGGGACTGAACAGGATCGCCGCGAGCGCGAGCGTATCGCCCACGATGCTTGCCCTTACGCCGACCGGCGTCGTGCATGACGCATCGATCGCGGCGAGGAACGATCGTTCGGCCGCGGTTTCGTAGAAAGCGCGCGCGTCGTTGATCGCACAAAGCGCGCGATCGAGTTCATTTGAAACGGGGTCGTCGCGGCCGGCCAGCATTTCGATGGCAAGCGCGCCCTGCCCTCCGGCCGGGATGAAATCGCGGCCATCGAGCTCGACGAACTTCACGTCGCGCAACCGCCCCAGCCGCTTCACCCCCGCCATCGCGATTATGATCGCGTCGAAGCTGCCGTCGGTGACGCGCTTCAAACGCGTATCGACGTTGCCGCGCAACGGCAGTACCTCAAGCCCCCGATTCATCCTGAGAGCCTGGAAACGGCGGCGCGACGACGAGGTGCCAAGCCGCGCGCCCACCGGCAGCGCCGACAATGCCGAGCCGTCGCGCGTCACCAGGATATCCGAAGTCGTCTCGCGCCCGGGCACCGCAGCCACGCGAAAATTCGGTGGCAGGACTGCGGGAAGATCCTTCATCGAATGGACGGCGGCGTCGATCTTGCGATCGGCGAGCGCCTGCTCGAGTTCCTTGATAAAGAGTCCCTTGCCGCCCACTTGCGCGAGCGACGCCGACGTCAGCTTATCGCCGCTGGTGCGTATCTCGACGATTTCAATTTCGGGATCGACATCGGAAATTTGCGCCGCGAGCCGCTCCCGCATCATCGACGCCTGGACCAGCGCCAACTGGCTTGGCCGCGAACCGATTCTGATCTTGAGCTTGGGCTTGAGCGACATAGGGATTCAGCGTGCCGCGCGGTCAATCGGTGCCCGTGTCGTCATCGTCGTCCGCGTCGTCGAGATCGTGGACTTGCGCGTCCAATTCAGCACCCAGCAGGCGGCGGGCGACCTCGGCGGCAAACGCGGCATCGGGCGTTTTGTCGTCGTGATGTTTGAGGCCGGACAAAATGCGATGAAGCAGTTTGTTGGTCAGTCCGTGAGTAAGCAATTCGACTCGTTCGCGCACCGCGGGTTCGAGTTGCGCCAGCCAGCCGCGATGCCGTCCCAGCTCGACGTCGCGCAGCCGTTCGACACTGTAGCGGATGTCCTTGATAGTGGGGGTCAGGTCGAGACCCGCGAGCCACTTGAGGAACGATTCAACTTCGAGCTCGACGATCTGTTCGGCCTTTTCGGCTTCGCGCTCGCGATCGCCGATCGATCGTTTAACCAGCGCGCCGAGATCGTCGATGTCGTACAGATAGACGTTTTGCAGCGTGTTCAGCCGCTCGTCGAAATTGCGCGGCACGCCCATGTCGATCAGAAACATCGGCCGGTAGCGGCGCTCGCGAATCACGGACTCGAATTCGTCGGGACCCAGCACCGGTTTGGCGGATGCTAACGAACCGATAAGCACGTCCACCATCTTGAGGTACGGCTTATAGTTTTCGTACGGCACCGCGGTGCCGCCAAGTTCGCGCGCGAGCGCGACTGCGTGATCGAAAGTGCGCGAGGTGATCAGCAGCGACTCGATTCCGAGCGCGTTCAACTGGCGGGCGGTCAACTCCGCCATCTTGCCCGCACCCATCAGCATCACGGTCTTGTCTTTCAACGTGTCGAAAATCTGGCCCGCAAGCGCGACTGCCACGGAACTGATGGAGACCGAACCATGACCGATAAGCGTGTCCTGGCGCACGTGCTTGGCGACGCTGAACGCCTTGTGGAACGCGCGATGCAGAATCGGGCCGACGGTGCCCGCCTCGGCCGCCTGTGCGTAGGCAGTCTTGAGCTGGCCCAATATCTGCGGCTCGCCAACGACCATCGAATCGAGACTCGCACCGACGCGGAACAGATGACGCGCGGCGTCGCGCCCGGCGGAACTATAAACCACGTCGGCGAACGCAGCTTGCGCGACCTTTCGATCCGCGGACAGAAATGTGAGCGTCTCATCGGCCGCGCGCGCCGTATCGGAGGCGACGCCCACCACCTCGACACGATTGCAGGTCGAAATCAGCGCCGCCTCCAGGACCGCGGGCGACGAATCCCGCAGTCTGCCCAGCGCAGCAGCGATCTCGTCGTCGGCAAACGCCAGGCGTTCACGCAACCCAACGGCAGCGCTGCGATGGTTTATGCCGACGATGAATAAAGTCTGATCCATTTTCAGCCGAAACTGCCGCCGTGTTTGCCCGGGAAAATCAGGTTAACGCCCACGATCGAACCAACCAACAAGCTGAACACCACTAAAGTGAGCGCCGCGGCGCGCCGCCCGCGCCATCCGATCGTAAGGCGGGATTCGAGCAGACCCGCGTAGAGCACCCAAATCGCCAGCGACCAGGATTCAATGGGCTCCCATGACCAGAAATGACCCCACCTCGCATCGGCCCAAATCGCGCCGCTCACGATCGCCAGGCTGAGCATTACGAAGCCCCATCCCAGCAGGCGATAGTTGATTCGGTCGAGCTTTTCGAGACTCGGCGCGCCTTCGTTGGCCGGACCGATCGCGCGCTTGGACTTGAGGCGCGACTCGTAGGCCAGGTAGGCGATGCTCACGCTCGCAGCCAGCACAAACATCGCGTAGCCCAGAATGGCGAGGATGACGTGAATCGGCAGCCATACGCTGCGCAGGGTAGCCGGCAAAACCACGTGCCCGCTGCTCATCATGAGCGAAGCGGCTCCCAGAGCCAGAGTCACCGCCGGCGCCACGAATGCGCCGATCACCGCCAGTTTCAAGCGCACGATCATCAGCAGCCCCGCCAGCGCGGTAAGCCACGCAAGAAACGACAGCGCCTGCGCAAAATTGGCGACCGGGATATTGCCGGCCTGCAGACCCCGCGCCGTCAAATCGAAAGCATGAAAGACCACGCCCGCGCCGAGTATCGCAACTGCGTAGCCGGTCGCTTGCGTACGGCCCGACAAACGATCGAACACAAACAACGCGGCAGAGAGTGCATAACAAGCAAGCGCGGGGATTAGCCATAGCGTGTCCATCGGCATGCGGTTCACTCCGGAACTTCCGTTGCGCGTGTGAGGCCGAGCGCGGCCGAGTCGATTCCGAGCCGGGCCAGACCAACACCGTGACCCAAATGGGTGGCGAGTATCCGCTCGATCGCGGCCAGGTCACCGCTGGCAATCGTCTCGGGCAGCGCGGAGTTGGCGAGGTCCTTGAGCCGGCGCATGCGATCGGCGGGATCGATTTCATCGGCGTGCAACCGCCGGCGAGCGGCACGCAGCACTTCGAGCGTGACCGCGTACTCGGTCCCGAACTGATCCTCCAGTGCGCTTTTCAGCCGGGCCGCAAAGGCCGGCGACGCACCCGCGGTCGAGATTGCGATTTGGAGCGCGCCGCGCTTGACAACCGCGGGCGCGATGAACGTGCACAACTCGGGAACGTCGACGACGTTTATCGGGATTCCGAGCGCGCGCGCCTCGGCGGCAAGCTCGCGATGGAGTTTCGGATCGTCGGTCGCCGCATGCACCAGCACGCATCCGCGGATATCGCCGCGCTCATAATCACGAGCGATGTGAGTCACAAGCCCGCGCGCAACGATTGCCTCCAATGGCGGCGACAGGCGCGGACTCACGACCGTCACGTGAGCGCCGGCCTCCAACAGCGACTCGACCTTGCGAGCGGCGACCTCGCCGCCGCCGACTACGGCGCATTCGCGGCCGGTCACGTCGAAAAATATCGGGATGTATCCCATGAAACTTACGCGAGTTTATTACATGATGACGTAATGAGACAGTCCCGATCACCCGATGCACCGCCGCCGTCGACGCGGCAATCTCCGCTCCGAGCAGTCAATCAATCCCGCGGGACCGTGCTCTGCGCGCGGCTCGAGAACGCCGGCGGTCTCGGCGGTCAGAGCCGCGGCCTGCTGGGTCGCGACGGCCTCGAGCCCGGAATGGGGATGCTATTCGATAACGGGCGATTCACGCCGTTCATGTGGATGCACATGTTCTTCATGCGTTTTGCGATCGATATCGTTTTCATCGGGCGCGCCAACACGGTGATCAGGATCAATCGGCGCCTGAGGCCGTGGCACGTCTCCTCGATCGTATTTGGAGCACGAAAAGCACTCGAGCTTCCGGCTGGCGCGGCGGACGAGAGTTCGACGCAGGTGGGCGATCAGATTACCTTCGAACCTGTCAACTAAAGCCGCAAGGCTGTCTCGTAAGGCCGCCAAGCTGTCCCATCCGGAATGTCATGCGCACTATTTGGTGATTGGATTCGATACCAGCCACCATCCGTCGATTTCTGCCGCTTAGTTAACTTATGTGTAGCTAAATCCTCTTTGACTGTCTTAAATTTCCAATGACGCGCCTTTTAGACCTTAATCTGTTGCGGCTTCGCAACCGATAGTTGCATCACTGCTTGCGTTAGCCTATGGTAGTCTGCCATAAAACAAAAAAGTCGAAGAGATTGCTGAATAGATCAAGATGGCACGAGAGATGCTCCCTCTAAGTCTCGCTCTGGCATCGGTAAAAGTTGCCGCAAGCGAAGATTTTCTTCCACGGGGGAGAAGAAATCGAGACCGAGCTGGCGTGTTCGGAATGCGGCGCGAAGTTGAACGGGGCCAGATTAATTAATGGGGACAATGCCAATTTCGGCAAAAAAAAGGACAGGAGGACACGGAAAATGGATATGATCAGAAAACTGTATGTGAAGGGCAATGAGTTCGCGCGAGGTCAGACGATGACCGAGTACGCGCTGATACTTGCAGCGGTGGCGGTGGTGGTTTTCGCTGGCTACAAGACCATGGGAACGACAATCACTTCGCTGTTGACCAACCTGGACAGCCAACTCTAGTCGAGAACGATGAAATTCCGGGGTGGCGGAATAACCCATCCGCCACCCCGCATAAAAAGTAGCGAGGAGGTCAGAAGCGCATGGACACAGTACGCAAGTTCGCCGTAAAGATCCGCGAGCTTCCTCGCGGCCAAACCATGACCGAGTACGCGCTGATACTTGCAGCGGTGGCGGTGGTGGTGTTCGTCGGCTACCAGACGCTGGGGACGACAATCGGCCTGATGCTGGGCACCGTGGACTCAAACATCTAGCTGACGATGGCCTGACGGTCGTCAGGAGCCATCGTCTCTTGGCAGGGCCTCCGACACAGGCCCTCCTAAGAGAGACGCCTCCAGAAAAGACGGCCACCCTGGGAGGGGGAGTCAATGAGCCAGCAGAAGAGAGCTTACCGGACAATAGGTTAAGTTCGCGTGGCTAGACTTATGACCGAGTACGCAATGATACTCGCGACGGTCGCCGCGCCATGTCTTGCTCTAACTCAGAATGCGGGGAATATCGTCTCGACGTTAGTCAACCGCGTGGGTCCTCTCATATAGTCAGCGACCCGCGGCTATTTTGGGGGTACCTGTCGTGGCGGTAGATTCAATTACACGCCGTAAGAGCATTGTTCTGACCATCTGCATCAAACCTGAGACTATTCCCGGCCCGCATTTATATTTACATCTACATCTAGTAGTTAGTTTCCCCACCATGCTGACGAGTACTCAATTGGCATGACAGAATAACAAAATGGCTTGTATGTTTAACTATTTGAAGATGGCCGGTCAGGCACGAAGCGGCCGGAGGGGAGGGGCGATATGAGACGACCGATGGTATTCGTCTTACTAGCAGGGCTGGCGGCGATGCTGGCTTCGATAATGGTGTACTCCGCCTTGAAGTCGAGAGAAGCCGAAGTACAGCAGGCGATTGCGCATAACGTACAGGTGGTGGTCGCGGCGTACGATCTTCCGCTCGGCACAAAAATCGAGCTGGGCGAAACAAAGATGGCGCGCTGGTCGGCTGACAGTATCCCGGATGGCGCGTACACCGATCCCAAACAGGTCATCGGCAGCTACGTGAAGAACTCGTTGGTAGCCAACGAGCCGGTGGTGCGGTCCAAGCTGTTCACCGGGGAAAAGACGGCGGGTGTGATGCCGCTATTGATTCCGTTTGGGATGCGCGCCGTCTCGGTTCCGGTGGATGAAGTCAGCGATGTCGCGGGCTTCGTGCTGCCGCATAGCCGGGTGGACGTGCTGGTGGCGACCCAGGGCGGCGAAGGCGCTCATCAAGGGGCGTTCTCGAAAGTAGTTCTGCAGAACGTCGAAGTACTCGCCGTAGCGCAGGAAGTCGAGAAAAAGAAGGACGAGCCGACGGTGGTGAAAGTCGTCACGCTGCTGGTCACGCCGCAGGAGGCCGAGCGCCTGGCGCTGGCGAGTCACTCGGGATCGCTGCGTCTGGCGATGCGCAATTACAATGATAACAAAATCGTTCTGACCAACGGCACCGATGTTGCCCAGATGCTGCGGGCCTACAGCCTGGCGCCTGAGGTTCCGGTGATGGCTGTGAAGCCTGAGGAGCCTCATCATGAGATCGCGGCGCCGCGCCGCCGGGCCAGACCGGTCGAGATCGAGATTCTTCGCGACGGCAAGTCGTCCGAGTCAGTCTCGTTTGTGAATGAAGCGGCGGCGAACCGCGCCCGTACAAAGAACTCGGCGGGTCATACGCGCAAGGAGGCGGCGCAGTTCGATAACGACGACGCAGGCGCCGGTGCGGCATCCTCAACGGCGGTGTCGAGCACTCCTGAATCCGATCATCACGACCTCGTGGCGGCGCCCATCAATGCGACGGCGGATCACGTGCCGACGCCCAAAACAATCGACATACCATAAGCAAGCGGTGGAGAAGGCGAGGTGAAGAAGATGAAAGCTCGACGAGGATATGGACTGCTTCCGTGGCTGGTTGCAGCTATCAGCATGCTCATGCTTCAGCCCGGCCTGTTGCTTGCCGCCGATAGCGCCGGCGCGGGAATGTCTGTCGCGCTGAATGCGGGCGAGAGCTACATAATCAACAACGTCAGCCCCGGCGATGTTCCGGCGGTGAAGGTGATCACCAATCCACACGCGCTGATCGTGCATAACGAGGAGCCGGGCAAGGTCGTCCTGCTGGGCGCGGAAGCAGGCGAATGGAACGTTCAGGTCAAGATGGCGAATGGTGACCAAATCAACTATGACGTTACGGTCAAATCGGCCGGCAGCGCCGTCGCCATCAATCATCCTGGCACCAGCCCGGGACCAATCTCGGGCTCCGGCAAGTCCCCGGGCAGTGGGGCTGCTCCAGTAGTCGCGACGCTTGATGCGGGCGCAGGCCCGGTGAATCCGCCTTCGTCATCTTCATCGGCAGGAACCGCCACGAGCGTGGTCGGCTCGGAAACAGTCGCAGCCGCATCGCCAGGCGCACCTGCGCCGGTGACGGCAGCGCCCGCCGCGGCAACCGCGCCGACTACTGTTAATTCGTCGACCTTCGATTTCGCTCCATCGGTTCCGGCTGCTTCGTACGCTCCGCCACCTTCGGCGCCCTCCGGTCAGACGGCTTCGGCGGCACTGTCGAACGAGCGGTATCGGAGCGACCCGTCGATCAGTCTAAGTGGCGGCGAATTGCACTCAGGTGCGATTTCAGGCGGCCGCCATTATCTGCCCGACGATGGAGTGCAACTGCAGACGGGCTCGTCGAGAATTATCGACTTTAGGACCCGGCTACGCCGCGTGTCGATCGCCGACACTACCGTCGCCGATATCCAGGTGATCAATCCGTTCCAGGTCAACCTGATAGGCCATAAGCCGGGCTTCACGACTCTGGCGGTCTGGAACCAACAAGGCCAGTACGACGAACTCCCGGTGCGAATCGATCCCAACGGCAAGCAGCAGGTGTTGCTCCAGACGATGGTGGCGGAACTGGACCGCTCCGCCATCGAGAACCAGGGCACCGACCTGACGGCCTCGCTCACCCGTGCGGGAATATCGCTGGTCGGATTGCCAGGCGGAGTAGCGACGCCGTTCTCCGCGTCGTCGTCCGTGACGTCCCCCGGCGGAGTGGTTACTTCATCCGGTAATTCCCTGCCGCCGGGTGGATCGCTTATCGGGATGCTTCTGTCGTCGTCGATGACTTATGGCTTGGCGTTGGGAAACAAGAACTACCAGTTGCAAGGACTCTTCCAGTACCTCGAGCAGCACAACCTCGCGAAGCTTCTCGCGCAGCCGCAACTGCTGGCTAATTCCGGTGAAGAGGCAAAGTTCCTGTCGGGTGGCGAAATTCCAATCGTCATCGCCCAGGCGCTGAACACCTCAATCGTATTCAAGCAGTTCGGTACGTCCGTTGAATTCGTTCCGACCGTCATCGGCCGCAATGATATCGAGCTGCTGGTGAAGCCTGAAGTATCGCAGCCCGATTACGCCCAAGGCGTGTCGATGTTCGGCTTCACCATACCGGCATTCGTGACTCGGCGCGCGGAAACAATGGTACAGCTCAAGGACAATCAGACGCTGATCATCGCGGGCCTCATCCTGCACCAAAAGACGACCGACGTTCACAAAGTCCCGTACATCGGTGACATCCCGTACGTCGGCGGACTGTTCCGCAACACCAGCTATACCAACAACGAAACGGACCTGGTCATGAGCGTAACGCCGCAAATCGTGCGTCCGCTGCCCGATGGCGCCTCGGTTTACAACCCGACTTCGGTGCCTGAGCTGACGCATGAGGAGATCGAGACCCGTCGTCTGGCGCAGCCTGACGCGTCGCGTCCGAGATTCTAGCTGGAGGGCAGACAAGACATAACCGAGTATTTAGTGCATGATATGACACAGCATAGCTGAAGCGGGGAGAACGTGAAGTGTCAGCGCTCGGTAAAAAAAGCGACGCACGGAATGGCGGGCTGAAAGTCCAATTAGTTGGCGGAGGCGCGGAGCATCGCGCAGAAGTGAGGGATGCGCTGGCCGCCTTGGGCGATCCGGTGCTGAAGATCCTGGAACTCGAACCGGATCCGGGCGCTGCTCCCGACGCCTCCATCGACGTCACGATGGTGGTGTTCAACGGCAACAACGAACTCGCTCTGAGTTATCTGAACGCGCAGGCGGTGCAGGAGCCCCGCCCTGCTCTTTTTGCGCTGCTGCATGATCGTTCCCCGGACCTGATGAAGCGGGTGCTGAGGGCCGGAGCCGATGAGCTTCTGTTCCTGCCACTGGATCCCGGAGACGCGACCCGGGCACTGTTCAAGATAAGCGAGACCCGCCGGCGCGAAGAAGTTCACAACGTTCACAACGGCGGCGGTACGATCGTTTCGCTGGTGAGCCTGATAGGCGGTACTGGAGTGACGAGCCTGGCGGCGAACCTCGCCCTGGCACTGCGCTACGCGTTCGAAAAGCAGGTTGCGGTAATAGATCTCGACCTGCAGACCGGCGGGTTGTCGGTGTTCCTGAATCTCGAACCCGAGCGCACGATCATGGCGCTCGCCGAGGGGACGCGAAAGCTCGATTCGATTCAACTCGAATCAGCGCTCAGCAAGCATGAGTCGGGAATCTACCTGCTCGCGGCGCCCAAGCGGATCGAGGACAGCGAGTTGGTCAGTGACGCGACGGTCGGTGCGATCCTCGACCTGATGCGCCAGCTGTTCGACTTTGTGATCGTGGATTGCGGCACGCATATCGACGCGAACTCGGTCGCCGCCTGGGAGCGCTCGAGTCATCTGTTCTACGTACTCGACCAGTCGATCGGCGCGGCACGATGCGCGTGGCGATTCGTCGATCTGGTGGGGCGGCTGGGGCTGCCGGGGGTCGAACCCAACTTCATTCTGAGCCGTTTCGTGCCGGGTCATCCAATCAGTGAAGAACAGCTCAGCCATACGCTGGCGCAGCCGATTCACACGCGGATTCCGCGCGATGAAAAAGTTCTCGAGCGCGTGCAGTTGAGCGCACAGGATTTGTGGCAGGTGGCGCCGAACTCGCCGCTGGCCAAGAGTATCGAGGACCTGGCGCGCCGGCTCGAGGTGGGCATTGAAACCACCGACGGCAGTTCCCCAAATTCATTGGTGTCGCGCCTGTTGAACGTTATCGGCGCGCGCACCTGAGGCACCCGAATGAAACTGGTTGAGAGAATTTCCCAGCAGAACAGCGCAACGCCGGCTCCGTTTCAGCGCTCGCTGATAGGCAATAAAAAGACCGCCGTCAAAGACGCGCAGGCCGAGGGTTTTCAGCAACTCAAGCTTGCGGTCCACAACCGGCTGTTCGAGATGCTGGACGTTACGCGGCTTGAAAGCCTCGAGCCGGGCCTCGCGGCGCAGAAAGTCACCACGGCGATCTCCGCCATTCTGGACGACGAGGGGCGCCTGCTCACCGACGTCGACAAGAATCACCTGATCGAAGAGATCAAGAATGAGCTGCTGGGACTCGGGCCGTTGGAGCCGCTTTTGTGGGATGATGAAATCACCGACATCCTGGTCAACGGGCACAACCAGGTTTATGTCGAAAAAGGCGGCAAGCTTCACGCCACCGACGTCAAGTTCCAGGACGATCAGCACCTGATGCTGATCATCGATCGAATCGTGTCGCAGGTCGGGCGCCGGGTTGACGAAGCGTCGCCGATGGTTGACGCGCGGCTGCCCGACGGTTCGCGTATCAACGCGATCATTCCGCCGCTGGCGCTCGACGGCCCGGCGCTGTCGATTCGCCGATTCGGCCGCAGGCGCTACAACATTGACGATCTGGTCGCGAAGAAGACGCTGATGCCTGAGATCGTCGAGTTTCTGCGCACCATCGTGCGCGCGCGGCTCAACATCCTGATTTGCGGCGGCACCGGCTCGGGTAAAACGACACTGCTTAACTGCCTGTCGCTGTTCGTCCCGGCCGACGAGCGAATTGTGACGATTGAAGACTCGGCCGAATTGAGTCTCCAGCAGCCGCATGTGGTCAGGCTCGAAACGCGGCCGCCCAACGTCGAAGGCAAGGGTGAAATCACCCAGCGCGACCTGGTCAGGAACTCGTTGCGTATGCGGCCGGACCGCATAATCGTCGGCGAGGTCCGCGGCGACGAAGTGTTCGACATGTTGCAAGCGATGTCGACCGGCCATGACGGCTCAATCGCCACCATCCATGCCAACACTCCCCGCGACAGCTTGGGCCGTCTGGAGATGATGATGCTGCTGTCGGGAGTGTCGATTCCGCAACGCGCGATGCGCCAGCAAATCGCGTCGGCGCTCAACATCATCGTCCATGTATCGCGGCTATCCGACGGCTCGCGCAAAGTGATGCGCATCTCCGAGATCAGCGGGATGGAGGGTGAGATGGTGATGATGCAGGACCTGTTCGAATTCAAGCGCACCGGGATCGGGCCGGGTGGCGAAGTGCTCGGCCAGTTTCTCGCCACCGGGATTCGGTCAACTTACTCGCAGCGGCTGGAGGCTGCGGGTTACAAACTCGACGCCAAGGTTTTCCGCAGCACAATCGGATAAATACCATGGATTTGTTGATGGCAAGCGGCATATTCGCGCTCGTCTTCGTGGGCGTGCTGATCTTCACCAGCCGGCGCGGCACCGAAGTCGAGCAACAGCGCGAGGTGGCACGACGCCTGACCCGCCCCCCCGACGATCTGGAGATCGACGTCATGCGCAGGCGCCGGCCCGAACAGGGACCGCTGCTGGGCGTGCTGTACGAACTGAACCTGCTGCGCAAACTCGAAGAGATGATGTGGCAGGCGGGCTTGTACATGAGGGTCGCCGACATCCTGCTGATCATGGTGCTGCTGTTCGGCGCGGGATTGTTCGGCGGCAATATCTTGTTCCACGGCATGTGGTTCGCGCTCGGTGGCGCGCTGATGATGGCCACCCTGCCGCTCGCCTACATCCAATTCCGCAAGAAGCGGCGCCTCAGGGCCTTTGCGGCCCAGCTGCCGTTCGCGCTTGACCTGATCAAATCGTCGCTCGAGGCGGGACATTCGCTCCAGCGCGCGCTGCAAGTTCTGTGCAGCGAGTTCGCCGATCCGCTGGGCAGTGAATTCCGCACCGTGCTCGAGCAGAACCGGATCGGGCTGCCGCTGCCGCGCGCGCTCGAAGACATGCTCAAGCGAGTTCCGGAGGACGACCTCCGGCTCCTGGTCGTCGCAGTGCGCGTGCAAACGGAGGTCGGCTCGAGCCTGGCTCAGATTGTCGGACGGCTATCCGAAATCGTGCGAATCCGCCAGCGCTTGCGGTTGCAGATCAAAGCGCTGACCGCGCAATCGCGTTTCGGCGGTATGATCGTCGGCTGCCTGCCAATCGCGGTGCTCTGCTTGTTTAGCTTGATTCAGCCGGGTTACACCGATCAATTGTTCCATGACCCAATGGGTCAGAAGATTTTGAAATTCGCGATCGGAGCGGACGTGCTCGCCATCCTGAGCATCAGGCGACTACTGCGGGTGAGCTACTAATATGAGTCCATTCATAGTTGGCATAGCGGTCTTTCTCCTGGCTGGCGCGGCGTGCGTGGCCTTGTACCTCGCCATTTCGCCGCAGAGCCGGGCGGTCGATGAACGATTCGCGGATTTGGCGGTCAGGATGCGGGCTTCGCAGGGCGCACTCGAGGGTGACCTTCAGGACGACAGCCTGCTCCGCATGCTTTTCAGATGGGCCTCCAAGCGCGTCCCGCCGCCGAACATGGATACTCCCACCGGGGAGAAGCTCCATCAGACTCTGGCGCAGGCGGGATTTCTGAAGTCCAGCGCGCCACAGACCTATCGGGTCATCCGCGTGATGCTGGCGATCGGATGCGGCGTATTGGGTATGTTGATCGGACTCGTTGTTCATAGCTCGGCGGCTCAGCCGCTGCTGTTCGGAATCGCCGGCATCGGGATCGGAATTTTCGTGCCCGCCTACTACCTGGGACGGCGCGCCCGGTTGCGCCAGGAAAACATCTCAAAGCAGCTCTCGGACGTGCTCGATCTGCTGGTGGTATGCGTCGAAGCGGGCATGGGACTGTTCGAGGCGATTCGAATCGTCGGCACGGAATGCGAACGTCATGGGCAGGAAATCGGCACCGAGTTGAATCTGGTCTCTGCCGATATTTCCGCGGGCGCGTCGCTCGGACAGGCGTTGCGCGGGCTGGCCGAGCGGACTGCGGTTGATGATATCAAGCCGCTCGCCGCAACCTTGGTTCAGAGTGAACAACTTGGCGCGCAGATCGGACCTGCGTTGCGCTCCAGTTCGGACGCATTGCGACAGCATCGCCGGATACGTGCCGAGGAAGACGCGCAGAAGGCATCGATTAAGATTCTGTTCCCGCTGGTGCTCTTCGTATTGCCCGCGATGATCGCGGTAATCGTCGGACCGGCAATGGTCTCAGTCCTCCGCACGCTCTCCGCTAGTGGCGGAGGATGATTCCGGGCCGACTGATTCCATCGATCAGAAGGCAATCCAATAACCTCTCCCAGGGGGCCTCGGACCCGGCGCACCTACGCGTCGGTCCGGGGCCTGTTTGTTTTTGTGCGGGAGTATCGGCGGAGAGCAGGGCGCCCGTTCTTTCAACTAATTCGAGGAAGTATTCCGCGAGGTGAGAGGTACTGGCAGCAAACCCGGCGGCTGCCGCCAGCACCGCGACGCCTAACAGTCGCTTAATCGCGCGATCGATCATGGTTCCCGGATAACTTGGCAGATTATTTCATCGGGTCGATGACGATCTGCATCTGTCGACGGACCGCACGACGATGGAGCGCACCGGTGAGGCGCCGGGATCGGGAGGTGCTAAGTTGGACTACAATTCGATTTCAGCTGCGACGGTCGATTCCGAAGAGCGCCTTCTGAATCGTTGGGAAGAGCCTGCACTCTTCGTTGTCGATTGCGTCGTCCAAGTTGACCGCGAGGCCGCTCAACGCTTGTCCGGCGTCACGCGCCTGAGCTTCAGTGAGACGATCCGCGCCGGGGCCGACGATTGCGCCGATGAGCGTTCGCAGTCGGTCGTGGAATGCGCGGACCTTGCGCCCGGCTTCTGACGAGAGACGGCCTTGCTGCACCAGCCACGGAAGTAACTGGCTGTCTTGGGCGTCGAGGTGATGGGATAGCGTTGGCTGTATCGTCGCCCAAATCTGGGCAGCATCACGCCTGAGCTCGGGCGACTCTGGGTTGCGCGCGAGGCGCAATCCCGCGAGCGCCGCATCGAGCAGGCGTGATCTTAGCTGGGAGCCTTCGCGATTGAGTTCCTCCGAGAGACAACGAATCCCCGCGTCGATGCGCGTTGGGTTCTCGGCGCTCGATTCTCCCGCGTTGATTCCAGGTTTCTCCGGCGCTGAATGCGTGGATCGTCCTTCGGCTTGCTTCGCCTGCAAAAATGATTGCAGCACGTGTCCGAATCGTTCGATCGACAGTGGCTTCGAAACGTAGTAGTGGGCGCCTTTGGTGCGCGCCCGTTTCTCGTTGGCATCGCTTTGGCTGTCGGCGACGTAGAGCAAAGGGGGGCCGGAGAAGTGCTTGCGGATCTGCTCGAGCAGCCAGCCGCGATCATTTTCTTCGATCGCCTGATCGTCGAGTATAACGAGTCGCACATTTGGCTGAGCGAACACCTCGCGACCCACGTATTTGTCGGCTCCGTGGCGAACCAGCTTCCAAGGACGCTTGACGATTCCGAGTACGAGCTTCGCCAACGCCTCGTCATCAGAGAGGAGCAGCACAGTGGGAGAGAGGCGAGTTTGCTCCGAAGTCTCCGTTTTCACCTTGTGCGGCATGTTCGCTGCCAAGTGTCGATGAAAAAACACTGTTCAGGCAGTTCTGCTCAGTCATTGCAGCAAATATGCCAAAGATACCGCCCGCTTTAGACAGAGCCCGGGGAACGAAAGGATACAATTTTCCCCGGATGTCTCCTTCGGAACCAGCGCAAACGCGCCATCAAAAGCACGCCAACCCTAAGCGATCCTGTTTTTTTGCCCAGCGGCCGCAGACAAAACAAAAAGTGAATAAGGCCCAAGCTCCAGACGGCGGACCACGACACTACCACCTTCTCTGATCACATCTGATCACATCCTGCGATCACATCTGATCACATCGCGCTCCGCCTCGGCAAAAGAGCTTATAGAAACTTGTTGTCTGGCTTCATAGCGCCGAGGCGGTCGCCGTCAGCGCACCGGAGCTCCGTTCAGCAGTCGTCCGTCGGCCTGGTGGAAACGCTGCTCACTGCTCGACGTCGTCCAGCTACGATCCCGGCTTCTCGAACGCCTCTTCCATCGCCGCGGCTTCGAGCGAGAGGCCGCGCGTTTCGGGAAGGAAGAGTGCGACGATGATCGCGTTGGGTATCGCGAGCAGGCTCAAGTATCCGACCACGATCGACAGACCGCCAAGGCGCGCGGCGAGAACCGCGATCAGGGTCTGCGCAGAGACCGCGGCGGCCGCGCCGACGAGCGCGAACCATCCCATCATCGCGCCTCGGATCGCGGTGGGAAAAAGTTCGGTGGCCAGCGAATTGCCGCCCACCTGCCCCGCGCTCAGGCCAGCGGTGAAACAGCAATATGTGATCCCGATCCATAGCCAGCGAAGGCCAAGGTGCGCCGGCGGACCCCAATAGAAAGCGAGCGCGCCGAGACCGGTCATCAGGGCCGCAACGAAGATGGTGGGGATGCGGCCGTAACGCTCGCAGCTTCGCGCGGCGAGTGGAAAGCCGAGCATCCCGACGCCGCCTCCGAGCAGCATCAGGACGCTGGCGGCGCCCGGCGTCAATCCCACGACCGAGACGAGGTGGAAGTACGCCCAACTGCTGCCCGCGATCCCCGCGATGTTGGCCAGCAACGCGCAGACCAGAATCGTGATCGCGCGGCGTCGATAGAGCTG
Source organism: uncultured Pseudomonadota bacterium (assembly GCA_937889395.1). Lineage (GTDB taxonomy): Bacteria > Desulfobacterota > Binatia > Binatales > Binataceae > Binatus. The sequence continues at coordinate 17,312 of CALAOW010000105.1, forward strand.
TCCGAACGCGTCGTAAAAGCTGCTGGCCGAAGTCGTGCCGCTCGCGGCGGCGCGCTGCCAGCGGCCGCTCTCCGGGATGACGCGGGCAGCCCTCCACAGCGCGGCGACTCCTATCGCCGACGCCAGCACCAGCACCCATCGCCACGAGTGACGACTCGCCACCATCGGCATCACGATCAGGCACAGCCCGCTGCCGAGACCCATCCCCAGCCCGCCCAAGCTTTGCCCCCACGCGCGCTCCGCGATGGCGAGTTCCTCGGCCAGGATCACGATACAGCCGGCGACCGTCGCGCCGATGAAGGCGTAGAGCGCGATCTCGCACACCGCGAACGCCGCGATGTTGGTCGAAAAGGCGGCGGCGAGCGCGCTAACCGAAGTGCCGGCCATGCATACGAGCACCATCCGGCGGCGCCCCAGCCGATCGATCATCCGCGAGAGTCCCAGCGCGCCGATCGCCGAGAGCGAAATCCATGCGAACAGGCCCGCGATTCCCGACTCGCCAAGGTGAAAGCTCTTCGCGATCCACGGTGAGCCGATGCCGTTGATCGACATCGTAAAGCCTTCGAAGGCGAGCACGCGCGCGATCGAGTGGGCCAACCGGCGATTTTTCAGCGCGGCATCCCCGTCACCGAGGCTGCGCGAAGCTCCAGCAACCTCGGCGGCCGAACTCGCGTCATGCTGGTTGCTCATTTTTATTCCGTCAGGCGCTGCGAGTGCCCGCCGAGAATAGCTGTCGCTGTCCCGGGCGGTCGCGGCTAAGCGCCGCGCCGGCGGTAATTTGTAATTCGTTTTTCGTTTTTCACCGGTGCGCTGCGATGCTAGTTGCCACGGCGCGCGATGAGGGCGACGAAGTCTCCCTCAGTCAGGATGCCGACTAGGCGCCCATTTTCGACAACCGGAAGGCAGCCGATCTTTCGCTCGGTCAACAGTCGTGCGGCCTCGACCAGAGAGGTATCCGGGCTGGCGGTGACTACATCGCTGGTCATCACGTCTTTGACAGAGAGAGTGTCCAGGATCTTGCGCTGAGCGTGCTTGCCATAGCCAAGCGCCTGCGCGAGCGCATCGCGAAAGAGATCGCGCTGGCTCACGAGGCCGACGAGGAGCTGACCGTCATCATCGACAACGGGCAAATGGCGAACCCGTCCCAAGCGCATGATGTCGTCAGCCAGGGTGAGTTTGTCGTTGCGTTTAAGAGTGGTGGGGTCCGCTGACATCACATCGCGAACTTTCAGATCTTTCATGCTAAGTTCTCCAGCGTCAGAGCTTCACAGGCAACCCAAAAGGAATGTAGCGGCTTCCGTGCCATGGAGCAAAATCCCTGCTTTGGACCGTCTGTTGGCGTTTTGCGCCCACTTCGCGACATCAAATGCGGCTTTAGGTGACGACGAGGCGCAACATCGTGTATCCGATCGCGCCACGCGATTCGATACACCGGAAAAACTTTTCGGCTCGATTTGCGAGTCGATTACTTGATTACTGGTCCGTGAATTGCTTCGCTCTTCTGTGGACGACAATTCAGCAGCTCGGAGAATCTGTATGAAATCTAAGACCGGCGGAAAAACCAGAAAATCACGGCAAAACGAGGCCGATGGACGACTAAAGAATCTGAGCAAACTCCTTGCGCGGGCGCGCGAGGAAGCGCTCGCTCGAGTACGGGTGCTTCGCAAAGAGGAGCAAGACGACGCGGTGGAACTGCCCGCCGACAACATGGACGTGGCCCGTTCGCTGGAAGACGTCGAGACCGACGCCGGTCTAATCGAGCGATACGAATTTCAGCTGAAGGCCATAGACGCCGCGCTTAGCCGGCTCGAACGCGGTCGTTATGGAATCTGCGAGAAATGCAAGAAGGATATCCCGATTGAGCGGCTGAAAGCCGTGCCGTTCGCCGCGTATTGCATCGATTGTCAGAAGACGCGCAACGAGGGCAGACGCCCCGGCGAGGGAGACGTCGACGAGCCATCGCGTCATGTCTGGACGCCGCCCGAAGAACTGAAGGAGTCGGTGGACGAGTAACACAGTCTGACGGATTAGCGCGAAACAGAGGAGGCAGCGATGACTCAGCTATTTCGGAAGGTCCTGTGTCCGATTGATTTTTCGGAGCACTCGTTGACGGCTCTCGATGTCGCGCTAAAAGTGGTGCAGCAGAACGACGCCGCGCTGTACTTGCTGAATGTCGCGCCGATGCCGGCCGGCGCGGCCGGCTTCCAGCCGGTGCCAATGGATCCTTACCCATACGTTGAGAAGGACAGACGCGAGCAGCTGGAAAAGCTCGCGCAGGAACGGATTCCCGCCGCGGTGCGATCCGAAACGATCGTGACAACCGGCGATCCGGCCGAGCAAGTGCTCGCGACCGCGCGCGGTCTCGATGCCGACTTGATCGTGATGGGCACGCACGGCCGCAAGGGATTGGGTCACCTGGTGCTCGGCAGCGTCGCCGAGCGGATCGTGCGAGAATCACCGATACCGGTTCTGACAGTGCATTCAACCGCGCGCGTTCGAAAGGCCGCTCGAGACAGGTGATGGCCGGATGGCTAGCCGCCCTGGGCGGTCAGCTTCGCAGCCCGCTGGACTCATCCCTCGCTGGTCGTCGCTGCGAGCGCATCGCTGGTCGTGATAATTCCGACCAGGCGGCCGTCCTCGACGACAGGTAATCCATCGAGTTTTCGCTCGCGCATAATACGCGCGGCTTCGCGAATGGGCGTCTGAGGTCCTACGGTCACAAGCGCCTGGGTAATCGCTCGTTTGGCGGGGGTGTCGTCGAAATGTCCCACAAACGAGCGGATATCGCCTTCGGTAAGCATCGCGACGACGCGACCGTCCTGAAGGAGCGGGATGTTCCGGAACCCGCCCTCGAGCATCTTTGCATGAATCGTCGAGAGTTTCTCGTCGAGTTGCGCGGTGACCGGATTAGTTGTCATCCAGGCGCCGACAAGATCTTTCTGCGGTGCGTGTTGACGGACAGTCAGCACAGGACATCGAGCTTCGCGCAGTACGAGTTCGGCTACGCTGCCGAGGAAGAAGCGCGACACGCCGCGGCGGCCATGCGTGGACATGACGAGCAGATCCGCACCGATCCCGCGCTCTGCCTTGAGAATCGATGCGGCAGGTTCGCCCATATTAACCATGATCTCGTATTTGATTCCCGCCAGATGCTTGCGCGCGAGTTCGAGAAGGTTACTGCGCGCCGTGTCCTCTTGTGCCTTGTAGAGATCTGCGTACACAGGCATCGAAGTAGGCGCTATGAGCAACAGCACAGTGTGCAGGACATAAACGGTGGCGTCGAAATGTCGCGCGATTTCCGCCGCGGTCTCGATCGCCGCGATCGAGTTTTCGTCGAAATCCACCGGGCACAGAATTTTGCGATACGGCAAAGACATGGGAGAACTCCTTTACCCGGAATTTTCCGTTTTTTTTTAAACCCCGACTCAGCCTCACACCAAGACCACGCGGTTTGCAAACGCAAAGTTTGAGCTTTACGTTGGCGCCGTTACCGACTTCCTCTTGTGTGTCACGGCCTTCACTCTTCCCAGTGAAACGCGAGACCGCACGATCTCGAAACCAGCGTCGAGGAGCATTCGGTCCAATTCGTCGGGCGTGAGAACCTCCATTCCGTGGTGTCCGCCGGGCGGCTTGCCGGGACGCCGGGCCGGATCGATCAGCGCGAACGTCCCGGTTGACTTAAGCACGCGCGCGATCTCGCGCAGCGCTTCAAAATAGCCGCGAAAGTGATGGAGCCCGTACAAGCAAAGCACCAAGTCGAAGGAACCGTCGCGCAACGGCAGATGCTTGGCGTCGGCGCGACAGAGCCCGGAGCTCTCGGCCGCTCCATGCTCGCGCAAGTATTCACGCGTGCGCGGCAGAATCGTTCCATCATAATCGAGCGCCACGATCCGCACCGACGGATCGAGTCGGACAAGGCCCGCTGTCGCCCATCCGAGGCCTGTTGCGATATCGAGGCATTTCGCCCCGCGCGGGATGCTTACTCCACGCAGCAGGCTCGGAAGCTCCACCGCCATTCCCAACCACGCGCGCGGCCGGCTGTACACCAACCGGCGGGAAAGTCCGCGCATCAGAACGCCGTGATTATGTTCCTGCTCCATTTTTTTTCGCTCGCCGATCCATGCCTTGGAAAACGGAAATCCGGGTTTACCCGGCGGCCTTGGGATGGATCGTCAAGACCGGGACCGGCGATTCGCGAACGACGTGCTCCGCGACGCTGCCGAGAAAGAAGTGCTTCAGGCCAGTGCGGCCGTGCGTGCCCATCACGATTAGGTCGATGTTCCGGGTGGCGGTGAGATTGAGAATCTCCGGCGCCGCGTTCCCGCTTGCGACGAAAATCTCATGTGAAACTCCCGCCAGTTTTTCCCGCGCAATTGCTTCCAACCGGCGGATGCATTCTGCCTCAAACTCAGGGTCAGGGTTCAGCGCGACGGGCGGCAGTGCGGTGGCGGCAGCGGGCGGCGCGCCGATCACGGTCAGAAGGTAAACTGTAGCGGAGTTCTGCTTCGCCAGCCGGCAGGCGAGTCCGAGCGCGTCCATCGAATCACGCTCGAAGTCAATCGGGCACAGTATTCTCGAAAAAACCGCAGCCATCTTTCTTAATCTGCCGTCAGCGCGTTGCCATAGTTAGAGCATACTCCGCTAAAGGCTCGGGATCAGGCCAGTTGACGGACTTCATTTCTCGAAAAAAAACCATTGTTCCTCCTGGCACATTTGTTTTGATCTTTTTTTCCAGGAGAGGGCATCTGCCGCGCCAGACAGCGCGAGAGTGACTGATTGTGAAATCAATTGTCGGACGGCGCATCTGTGATGAAAGGAGCCAGCGAACGTCAGGCAAGTGGCTCCGAAGGGAGCACGATAAAACGGACGGTAGATGTAGATAGATAAAAACCGTGTGGGTAGGAGCTTCGGGTTCGCGGCCGGCGCTGAAGAGGCGGCATCGCGATTGCTTTGTTCAATGGCAAACGGTTCAAGGGAGCGACACCGATGCAGGATTTCCCGATCGAGCGGCAGCGGATGGTAACCACTCAGATCGCATCGCGCGGTATCAAGGATGCGGCGGTGCTGCATGCGATGGGCGCGGTTGCTCGCGAACCATTTCTTCCAATTCGGCTCGCCGAGTTTGCGTACCAGGACACTCCATTGCCGATCGAGGCGGGTCAGACGATCTCGCAGCCTTACATAGTTGCGCTGATGATCGAATGCGTGGAGGCAAAGCCGCACGAAAAGGCGCTCGAAATCGGCACTGGGTCGGGCTACGCCGCAGCCGTTCTTTCGCGGATCGTGGACAGCGTCTACACGGTAGAGCGTCATGAGGAACTCGCGACGATTGCGCGGCGGCGCTTGTCGGAACTGCACTACGACAACATCCATGTTCTCACCGGGGACGGCACCCTGGGATGGCCGGAACATGCCCCCTACGATGTCATCATCGTAACGGCGGGTGGTCCTCAGATTCCAAAACCACTGCTCGAGCAACTGCGAGTTGGTGGGCGGCTGGTAATTCCGGTCGGGTCGTCGTCTTCTCGTGCTCAACAACTGATACGAGTCACGCGGGTCACGGAGGACCAGTACGAGGAAGAAAACCTTGGTGACGTGCAGTTCGTTCCGCTGATTGGCGCGGAAGGATGGGCAGACGCATCGGGCCGGACTCCGGCGCGCGCCAGCAGGCCGCAGTCGGTGGCGAAACTCATACGCGAGGTCGCCGAGCCGATAGGGGACATCGGCGAAGTCGATCTCTCGCCACTCCTGGCGCGGATTGGCGATGCACGGGTTGTGCTTCTCGGAGAAGCGACGCACGGCACTTCGGAGTTCTACCAGATGCGCGCGCGGATCACTCGCGAGCTTATTTTACGGCGTGGATTCAGAATGGTGGCGGTCGAGGCCGATTGGCCCGACGCCGCGCGAATCAACCAATACGTGCATCACGCGCCCGTGCGACAGCAGCAATGGAGCGCATTCACGCGCTTCCCGACCTGGATGTGGCGTAATCGCGAGACTTTGGAATTGGTCGAATGGTTGCGCGCCTACAATGCGGAGGTTCGCGATCCGGAGCTGCGCGCGGGCTTCTATGGACTCGATCTGTACAGTCTGTTCACTTCGATTCACGCGGTCATCGAATACCTCAGCGGCGTCGATCCGGCGATGGCGGCAGTAGCCAGACAGCGTTACGGCTGCCTGACGCCCTGGGAGAACGATCCCGCCGTGTACGGGCGCGTCGCACTGGGCGATCCGTATCGCATTTGCGAACAGCCGATAGTCGAGATGCTGGGCGATCTGCTGAAGCGCCGAATCGAGTATTCAGAGCGCGACGGCGATAGATTCTTCGACGCGATCCAGAATGCGCGCCTGATTGCCGCCGCGGAACAATACTACCGCGTCATGTACTACGGCACCGTCGAATCGTGGAACCTGCGCGACCAGCATATGTTCGACACGCTCGAGCGGCTGCTCGAATTTCAGGGCGTCGGCGGCAAAGCAATTGTATGGGCGCACAACTCTCATGTGGGTGATGCGTCCGCTACGGAGATGGGTACGCGCGGAGAACATAATGTGGGGCAGCTATCCCGCAATCGGTTCGGCGGCGCAGCGTACCTGGTCGGATTCGGAACCGATCGCGGGACGGTCGCGGCAGCATCGGATTGGGACGGCCCGATGGAGATAAAGAAGGTGCGGCCTGCGCACGAACGAAGTTACGAACGGCTGTTTCACGAATCAGGCGTCGCGGCATGCGCGGTTCATCTGCGCGCGCCTCGGCGCCAGGCGGTACGCGATGAACTCGCGCCGGCGCGTCTTGAACGAGCTATCGGGGTTATCTATCGGCCGCAATCGGAATTGGAGAGTCACTATTTCCAGGCGTCTCTGCCGCGGCAATTCGACGAGTACATCTGGTTCGATGAAACCAAAGCCGTGTCACCGCTATCCGCAGTCGCGATGCGCGGAGTGCCGGAAACGTTCCCATTTGGAGTGTGACAATTGCCGCGCGCCGCCCGGCTCGGGGCTTTCGGTCATGGTAAGCGGCGGCGAACGCATTTGCGGTGCAGCGAGCGCGAAATAAGCTAACAGGCGCGGGCCGCATTCGCGCTGTTGGGATCGATTGGGATCAAGGTTCGTGCGCGAAAATTCCCATCGCAACGACGCGGACTATCGAAAGTTAAAGTCGTCAGTGGGATTTAGCGGGAAATAGGGCGCGTCGGGCTCAACTCCCTGCTCCGCAAAGCTAAATTGGGAACGGCATGCACCCAGACAAAAAATGGTTAAAGTACGCACGCGAGGTGCTCCAAGCGCCGCCCGATCTTCTCAAATGCTGTGACGGGGGCAATCCCTCTAATTCATCAGATCCTGCCCATGCCGCCAGAATTAGACGCTGGCCGGGATATATAGGCAAACGATACGCAATAGGCCGGGTCCTACTAGTGGGGGCCATCCACAACCCCGCGAAGCTTTTTCAAGCGATAGGAAATGATCTTGAGCAGGAAATCAGGAACTGGGTCGAGGAGCCGTCCGCCGGATCAGACGGGCGTTACCTCGACGCGGTTCGGAGAAGCTATACGGCAGCGTATGAAGAATGGGCCAAAAAAACAGTCTGGAAGAACTTCAAGTGCCTTCTCAGATATTGCAAACTAGGATTTGATGAGGTGGCGTTCACGAACCTCGCCAAGTGTTATCTCGAACCCCAAAGACCCCAAGGAAAACGCGTGGATTACGCTGAGTTCGTGCGCAGGTGCAACTCGCACTATCCGATAAACGACTTGTGCGAGGCGATCAAGCCTGCACTGGTTCTGATCGCGAGCGAGGCGAAGAAAATAACCGAGATGACTCCGATCAAGGTTTGTACAGAATCTTCGTTGCCTTTGGTTTACCGATTCGTTAACGCGGGTCCAAAACACGGTCAACGCAACGGCGAGCCTATTAAGCAGTGGGGGCCGATTGCTGCGCAGCACTATCGCAACGCGCTGGGCCGGTGATCGAAATCGCTAGGAAGGCGAATCCCGCGCCTAGTAAGCCCCGCGCGATCCCAATTTGATCACAATTGGATATCTCTCGCCTCCGCATCGCAAAATCGCGCTCTGGCGTGGGGTTCCCGCTCCCGGCGCGAGCATTCTTGATGCCATAGCCTGCTGGGAAGACAGATCGCCGACGCCGAGGCGCGCCTGGAAACTGGCGGCCCGGTGATCACGCGCACGCGCGATGAACGCTGCACCCTCACCTACC
>CALAOW010000106.1 GCA_937889395.1 uncultured Pseudomonadota bacterium
CGACCCCAACCATCGCATTACCACTAATACCACTTCATCTGTTACAGGCCACTAGTTATGGGGCTCGTGGTACAATCCTTGCTTATCATGGTGACAGTTAGGGTCTTATTTCTTCTCAGGGCTCTAATAAGAGGCGAGCGCAAATCCGCGGAAAGACGAGTGTCAATCCTTTTGTTCCCTTTTCCGCCTTCACCAGACGCGCCTGAGTCTTCGCGCATATTGGCACTCTTCCTTGCGATAGGTACATCAATCGCCTTTGGGCTGGTGGGGTTCTTCGTTTATACCTTATTCGTATTTTCCCAAATCCCCCGAGAATGGGGCGGCGGTACAAAACAAGTAGTCGAGCTATTTCTGACGGAAAAGCTTCCGGTGTTCGCCGACCGTAAAGACATACCGTCGACTACAGATGGAAAGAGAATCGGCCCAGTAATTTGTATTCTGGAAACCGAACGCGTGCTGATAATCGCGTCCTTGAATTACCCTTACTGGTCAGAGAAGGACGCTAAAACGTTTGCAGTGGATCGAAAAGTTGTGACCGCAGTAGAATACGAAGGAGGCTATCGGCCTTCGTCAACTTTTCCACTGCCCTTAGTTGCCTCACCAAATCCGGCATCTTCGCCTTCCGTCAACCATCAGCTACGCACCGACGGCTCCACCAAATTGCACGAATAAGTCTTGATCACCAGCCACACCTTCTTCCCGGCTTCAATTCGCAACGCATCTATCGCTCCCGGCGTCAGATGCACCTCGAACGTCGCACCCTCCGCATCGATCATGACTACTACCCTCACGCCCTCGCGCCGCATCGATTCGACTCGTCCCGGAAAAGAGTTGCGCGCACTTAGACCATGCGGCCGCTCACCCGCAACGATGATATCGCCGGCGCGAATCGCGATTCGCACCCGCGCCCCCGTTTCCGCGTGGCCGAGCGGCACTTCCAGTCGAGTCGTGCTCCCGTCCAACTGACAGAGCATCGTGCCCTGAGTCTCCGCGATCGATCTCACCGTCGCGTCGAAAACATTTTCGAAGCCGACTACCTGCGCGATCGTTTCATGGCGCGGTGTTGCGAGCACCTCCTGCGCCGTCCCCTGGGCGAGAATGCGCCCCCCGTCGAGCACTAACACCCGCTCTCCGAGTGCGAATGCCTCCGCGGGCGAATGCGTGACGTACAGGATTGGAATTTCGTGGGCCGCATTCCAGGCGCGCAGGTCGTCGAGAATTTTCGACCGGGTCGCGTTGTCGAGCGCGATCAGCGGCTCGTCGAGCAGGATCGCCGCCGGATTCGTCACAATCGATCGCGCCAGCGCCACGCGCTGGCGCTCGCCGCCGGAAATCTCACCGGGCTTGCGCGCGATCAGATGCGCGATTCGAAACGACTCGAGCATCGTCATCATTCGCGCGCGCCGCTCCTCGGCCGGCACCTTCGCGATCCCGTATTGGACGTTTTGCGCGACCGTCAGATGGGGAAACAGCGCGAGATTTTGAAACACGTATCCCAATCGACGCTCCGCCACCGGCATCTCGATGCGCGCCGCCGAATCGAACAGCACGCGCGCGCCGAGAGCTATCCGCCCGGCATCCGGCCGCGCCAATCCCGCAATGCAATTCAGGATGGTCGTCTTTCCGCCGCCCGACGGCCCCAGGATCATCGTGAAGCCGGCCGACGCCTCGAACTCGGCCTCGAGCGCGAAGCTGTTCGAGGTCCGATACGCGATGCGGACCGACAGACGCCCGTCGCTTTCGCCACTGTTGCCGGATGCCATCGTTTCGCAACCGCCTGCTAGCGATGCATCGGCCAGACCGCCCAGACTCGGCGGTTGAGCGCATACGTGATCGACAGCGTGACGAACGAAAACGCCATCAGCAGAATCGCCATCCGATTGGCGCCGGCATAGTCGAGCGCCTGCACATGATCGTAAATCGCGATCGAGACCGTGCGCGTCACGCCCGGGATGTTGCCGCCCACCATCAGCACCACGCCGAACTCGCCGAGCGTGTGCGCGAAGCTCAGCACGAACCCGGTGACCACGCCGCCGACCGAAAGCGGGAGCACGACGCGAAGAAAAGTGCGAATCCGCGACGCGCCGAGTATCGACGACGCGTTGATCAGGTTGCGATCCACATTCGAGAACGCCGCCGCCATCGGCTGCACCGCAAAGGGCAGGCTGTAGATGACCGACGCGATCGCCAGGCCTTCGAATGTGAACGGCAATCCGTGGCCCGTTAAAGATTGATACCAGCGGCCGATAGGGCTGTTCGAACCCATCGCGATCAGCACATAAAAACCGAGCACGGTCGGCGGAAGCACGATCGGCAGCGCAACGATGGACTCGACGAAAAATTTCCATCGCCAGCGGGTGAAGCTGAGCCACCATGCGATCGGCGTCCCGACCACGAGCAAGATCGCGCAAACGACCAACGCGAGCCGGATAGTCAGGAAAATCGCGCTCCAATCCATCGCAGCTCAGTGCGGCGCGGGCATTGCGCTTCCGTTGTGCTCCGCGGCGGCGTCCTTGGGAATCGAGAAACCGTATCGCGCCATCAGCGCTACAGTATCGGGCTGCTGGATGAATTTCATGAACTGATTCGCAAGCCCCTTGTTACTCGACGATTTCAAAATCACCGCGGCCTGGACGATCGGCGGATAATCCGCGGCCGGGATTTCGACGTATCGTCCCTTGTCCTTCATCGCCGGCGCGATTGCCAGCGACAGCGCGAGGATGCCGGCGTCGGCGTTCCCGGACTGGACGAACTGCGCGGTCTGCGAGATATTTTCGCCGAGCACGAGCTTGCTTTCGATCTTGTCGTAAACCGCTGCGTGGCGCATCGCCGCAACCGCCGCGACCCCGTACGGCGCATGATCCGGATTGGCGATCGCAATCTTTCTGATGCCGGGATCGAGCAGCGTCGCAAGACCGCGGCTCAAGTCGAGCTTCGACGCGTTGGGTACCCACATCACGAGTTTTCCGCTCGCATATTCGTAAATAGTGCCGGGTTCAATCAAGCCCGCGGCCTCGAGCCTTTTCGGATAGTCAACGTCGGCCGAAAAGAACAAGTCGAACGGCGCGCCATTTTGAATCTGCGCGAAAAAATTCCCCGATGAACCATACGTGAGCTTAATCTTGCTCCCGGTTTGCTTCTCAAATTGGGTGGCAACGTCCTTGAATGCGAACGTCAAATCCGACCCCGCAGCGACTTTGATTTCCGCGCCGCCTGCCTCGGCAGGGAGCCACATACAAAGAATAGTTGCGAGAGCGAAAACCGCCCGCAGAACAATCTTGCCGCTGATTTTCGAAGCTTGGCCGTCCGCCATAATACTTGTCATAGCGCTTGAATAATGGCACACCTCTGGACGCTCGCACAGTGCCTGCGGCGGGTTCGCCGGGGCCGCGCGAGCATTGATTCGCGCTGGTCTTCATCGTTAAGTGGAAGAAATGGCAAACAAGTACAAAATCGCAACATTTGCCGCCGGATGCTTCTGGGGTGTCGAATCAGCTTTTCGCGCGGCCGAAGGCGTGGTCGATGTGACCGTGGGATACGCGGGCGGCGCGGTTCCAAAGCCCAGCTATCGAGCGGTTTGCAGCGGCAAGACGGGGCACGCCGAAGTCGTGCAGGTCGAGTACGACCCCGCGCGGGTATCGTTCGAGCAACTGGTGGAAGTCTTTTGGCAGATTCACGACCCGACGACGCTCAACCGGCAAGGCCCCGACGTCGGCACTCAATACCGCTCGATAATTTTTTATTCCGATGACCACGAGCGGAGTGCCGCCGAGGAATCGAAACGGCGGCTCGATGAATCCGGCAATCTGGGGCGTCCGATCGTAACGCAGATCGTGCCCGCCGCGGAGTTCTACCGCGCCGAGGAGAATCACCAGCGCTATTTCGAGCGGATGGGTATCGCGCCGAGTTGCGGAATACGCGCAAGGAGCGACTGAGGCTGTGATTCCGAAGGATTAGCGGACGCCGCGCGCGGCCTGAGCCTCTCGGCATTGCTATGCGGATGCGCTCGGGCGCGACGAGACCGCCTGATGCGATCGCTCAAATCATCGTCGTGCTGGCCGGTTCCTCGATCACCTTGTTTTCGAGCTTGCCGATTTTCTCGATCTCGATTCGGACCACGTCGCCCGTTTTTGTTTTTCGAGTCCGCGCCTGGCGCGAGCTAACGTGTTAAGCCCCAAATAATAGCGCGAAGAGACGGAGGCTGGGCAGCTACAGCAAGTCTTCTTTTGGCCAACGCTCCTGCAGTTCGCGGTCGATCGAACGGCGCGGCTTCTGGAGACCGTAGTTTCCATTCCAGAGTGGGCGAAATTTAAGGAGGAAGCGGCTCAGTTTTCCAGGGGGCGAGGATCTTGCCTGACTTATCTCATGTTCCGAATGGCGGATTCGATTTGACGTCGTTGGCAGCATCTTCGCGCCCTCCCCAAGTGCGTTGATACTTTCATCACGCCCATCCGAACCGCCCCCTCCCCAAGGCAAGCAATCAATGTGCCACGAACGATTGATCAATAACGCCCGGAACAGGCGGTGCGCTCCCACTATCAGTCAACCGGTAGCTACACATTGTAGAATGGATGCAACAATCTGCTTAGATTAAATCGGTGCTGGCCGGTTCCTCGATCACATGGTTTTCGAGCTTGCCGATTTTCTCGATCTCGATTCGGACCACGTCGCCCGCCCTGAGCCATTTGGGAGGATTCATCGCGGCGGCCACTCCGCCGGGCGTGCCGGTCGAGACGATCATCCCCGGCATCAAGGTGAAAACCGTCGATAGCGTCTCGATCTGTGCGAAGCAATCGAAGATCAGATTCCGGGTGTTCGAATGCTGGCGCTGTTCGCCGTTGACGAACGTGCGCAGGTCCAGCTTGTGCGGATCGCCAATCTCGTCCGGCGTTACGATCCATGGGCCAACCGGCCCGTGCGTATCGAACGACTTGCCCAGCGTCATCGTCGGCGACCGGCGCTGCCAATCGCGCACGCTAACGTCGTTTACGATCACGTAACCCGCGATTACCTCGTGCGCGCGATCGCGCGGCACGTGACGGCATCGCCTGCCGATCACGAACCCGAGTTCGCCTTCGTAATCCAGCGCCGATGACGCGCGCGGCAGATGAATCGGATCGTACGGTCCGGTCACGCAGCTCGATTGTTTGTTGAAGAAGATCGGAAACTCGGGCGGCTTCATCTTCGTTTCTTCGACGTGGTCCGCGTAGTTGAGCCCGATGGCGAGGAACTCCGGGGGACGCGCGATCGGCGCCTCGAGCCTGACGCTCTTAAGCGTAATCCGGTGGGCTGAATTCTTCGCCGCGCCCGTCGCGCGCTCGAGCGCGCGCGGCCCCGCCACGAGCAAGGCGGTCATGTCGCGCGGCAACTCGGGCGCCGCGGCCGCAAGGTCAACGATCGAGTCATCGACGACGACGCCAATCCGCGTCGCGCCGCCATGGGTGAATGTCGCAAGTTTCATTCGACTACAGCCGTTATTGCAATGATTAACCCGTCAGACAATGGCCGCCCAGGGTTTGGTAGTGTCCTAATTTGAAATCAAACACTGACTTCGTCTCTTCGCGGTTTTCGAGGTGCGAGGGGTTTGGTTTCGCCAGCTGCCGAGGTGACGCTGATTAAGCCGCGCTGACGAAAACCGGTCACGTCTATCTGGCTCGCATTACGGGCTGCATTCAGAAGGTTGGTCGCAAGCGCAATCGCCTGGCTTGCGCTAAGCACAAACGCCACAGTTTTGAGATCGGAAAGTTCCTTCACCGAGCCCTCGACAGGGTAAATTTTGAGGCAATTCGTATTCCCGTATGATCTGCGTCCCATGACAGTTGCCCTCCCTCAATGCCAAGTTGCGGCCTCGATCAGTTCCTCGACCGACCATAGCCGATTCGTCACGCCAGCCGCCATCGCGGGCGTACAGCGCAGCGTCCGATGCACGCGCACGAAATTGTAATGCGCGTAGTGAAGTGCGACCGACGCTTTGAGGTTCGCCAGCTTTTTGCTGAAAGCGTTGGTCAATCGTGTAAATCGACGGCATTCCATTCGGACTGATAGATTCTGACGCTCGACAAAACTTGTCGAAACATGCTCCGGATCGGGGCTGCCTATAAGTACCTCCTTCTCGCTCCTGACCATTTCAGGAGGCGAGTAGCGACCGCGACCGGTATTCGTCTCTGACGCAAATACCTTGAAGATTTGAGCGTAATCGACGTGACCATCAAATGCGCGCCGGATTGAGCCGTAATAAGCCGCAAACGCATCGGTCGTGATTTGTGGGCGGTTCACTATGCGCGAGCGCAGGTCGTCAATGAAGATCGAGGTGTCGTTCCAAGTCCGCCGTCCGACATGAAAGCAGGGAACGAGTTTCGTATCGGCATCCAGTGCCACGAATGTATAAGCGTCGCCAAACTCTCCGCGCTCTGCAAGCCGAGAGGCGCGTTTTTGCTTCATCCCAACGAACGCCCACAATTCGTCCAATTGAAGCCGCTGGCAGTTGAGGTTCCGCATTTCACGATCCATCAAAATCGGCGCAACCGTTCCCGACGCGAACCATGAGCCGCATGATTGTATCGCGATGGATTCCAGTTATCCGCTCGATGCTGCGAAAACTGTTACCCTCTACCAGAGCGGCGATTACTCGCGTCCGTTCATCTGTGCTCAGAATGTTCGTAACCGATACCGTACGTGACCGGTCACGCATAGTCAAGAGGCGAAATATCCAAGTCCGAACCGAAGCGACTAGGGTGCAATCCTAGACTGTGGACAATCGAATAGGGCTGGTTGGCGCTGATCGCCAGCCGTGCTAGTATTTTATCTGTGGTTCGGGAAGCAGGCGGGGCCGCGCTCCTTTAGCTTGGAGGCAGAGGACGCGGTTCCCGCCCTTAACTGGACCGAAAGGAGGCGACCATGGCGAGCTTAATAGCGTCTGCCCCGCGCGCGTTTAGAGACGGCAACGAGACAATAACGGCTTAGCCCGTCGCGGGGCATTCACCTTTCATCAATCGAACAGAATAGCACGAACGGAGCAACAAATGAACGAGACCGAAGAACAAATCCGACAGACGCTGGATCGCCTCGTGGCGCGGCAATCGGAAGTGGCGGCAGAGTATGGGATGATCACGAAGGCGATTAATTCATTGGAGCAACTTCTGGGCGGTCAGCCATATCAAGTTGAAATCGACGTATCGAAAATTGAAACGCCGACTGCTCAACATAAGGCAACCGAAACTCGACTCCCGAAGTTTGATTCGACTGCATTCTTCGGAATGAGTCAGAGGGATGCAGTAGTCAAGATTCTAAAGGCTATGGGAAAACCATTGTCTCTGCTTCAGATTTTGGAGGTTTTGAAAGAGGCGAATTACCCATTCAAAACCAAATTTCCGTATCAATCATTGTATCCGCTGATGAAAAAAGACCCAGAGATCGTCAAGCACGGGAACCTTTGGGGATTGAAAAAGAACGCTTCTACCAGAGGCCCCGCTGCCAATGGGACAGGGAACAAGATCGACGAAGGGGCCGAGAATGACGCAGAGCACGCAGCAGACTAGCGTGGCTTCTCCCAGCGAGCGATTGCTGCCTTGCTGGCGCTTGCGCTGCGTTGTTCTGGTGTCATCTTTGCTGCCCTGGCAGGGCCGCCCTTAAGGCCGCCGAGCCGCCCTAACGCCCGTGCGAGCGCTTTGCGAGTATCCTCGTCGCTCATGACCTGATCGGCTTCCGTCGATTCGATGAGATGCCGCGTCATCCGCGCCGCTATCTGGTTAACGTCCTCTGCCTCTGGTTTCCGTGACCGGTTACGCATACAGGCATGATCGCAGATTCACGGCGTTCTGGCGAGTAGCGGGAAATTCAAATTAGGACACTACCCAGGGTTTGGTAGTGTCCAAATTCGGACACTGCTGCGCCCAAAAATGGACGTTGCCCCGCGTGCTGGACTCCCCGAGGCTGGGCATCATTTGGCCCGGCGGATTGAGTCAAGCACATACTCCGGGATTCTTCGCTGCGCGCAGAATGACATGGGCGGGTGGCCGATGCGGCGGGAGGGCGTGACTGCGAGCGTCATGATCGATGCGGGGGGCGCGTCGTTCGAGGTGCATCTGACGCCGGGGGCGATCGATGCGTTGCGAATTGAAGAGGGGAAGGAGGTGTGGCTGGTGATCAAGACTTATTCGTACAATTTGGTGGAGCCTTCAGCGCGGTAACCGGCGGGATTCAAAACCACGACCCCAGGCTTAGGATGAACTTTCGACACGCAGCATTTGCGAGAAGAGTCTCGTGTGCCTACGCATCCGAAGTGCGGTTCGCCTTGAAGCGTTTTCTTAATTCCGTGAAGGGTCCGATACCGATTCGCCGTTCGATGATTGAATGCAAAAGCGTGACGAGGTTCAAAGTAAGTGTGAGGACGTGTTTGTAGTGTTGGACTGCCATATCAATCTCGGTCTGTCCGATTCGGAACGTGTCCACGTCGCTGTAGTTAGATCTGAGGCGATACCGATAGAGAAAATCAAATACGGATGTGGGGGGAATCCTTCCGGCCAACTGTTGCTTTTTGGCGCGATTAAGCCTGCTTTTTCGCCTTTGCTTTCGATGATGATCAAAGGAGGCTTCGAATGCATGGTCACGAGTGGTGGCGATCGCCTTAGCAACAAAAGTTTCGGCGTTAGACTGTGTAAGCGCGGACAGCGCGTTGATGGCCTTTGTGTCTGCCCGAGTTGCGCCCGTTCCGGAAAACGAGGCCGGAGTCGCTCCGCCCGGAAAGATGTCCCCTGTGCAGGTGATGCTAAAGGGACGCGGAAGAAGGGTTCTCGCCAAACTAGCGGACGCTTCCCGCAAGAAGTATTCGAACACCGCGCTGCGGGCCTCGGCGCGTGTGCTCCAACGAGTTTGGTAG